>NZ_JBHTSF010000129.1:0-26013 GCF_042795295.1 Streptomyces sp. NPDC056486 | reverse complement strand
CATGACGACCGGGCTCAGCGCAGGTGGCGTACGAAGACGTCCCGCACCCCGTTGGTGTCGCCGACCACCAGATTCGTGGCGTCCGACGAGAAGGCGACGGTCCTGGCGTCCGAGCTGACCGCGTAGTGGGACACGCTGGAGTCGGCGTCGCCGCCGCCCTCGGGCACGTCCACGCGCTGGTTCTTTCCGGTGCGCAGATCGCGTACGTAGAGGGAGCCCTTGCCGGGATCGTCGGCGACGAGGCCGGAGGCGCCGGAGTGGAACACGACGCGGCGGCCGTCCGGAGTGATCCGGGCCTCGAACGAGTTGCCGTCCGTCTGGCCGCCGTCGGCGTCGTACACGATCCGCTCGATGGCGTCGGTGCGCAGGTCGATGCGGAAGATGTCGTACTTCTCGTTGGTGTCGCCCGGGACCAGATCGCCGGACCGGGCGGAGAAGACGCCGTACCGCCCGTCCTTGCTCAGCGAGTCGACACCGACCTCGCGGTCGGCGCCCGACGGTGTGAGGTCGAGCCGCCTGCCCTGGCCCGCCTTCATGTCGTAGAGGTAGGTGCGGCCGTCGAGACCGGGGCGCTGCTGGCCGATCGAGTAGCCGATGTGGCTGCCGTCGGCGCTCACGGTGAACTGCCCGATGAAGTACGAGGAGCTGGCGCCTCCCGTGACGATCTCGCTGATCCGCTTGGTGGTCCCTTTCTTGCGGTCGCGGACGTACACGCCGGAGTTCATCCCGTCGATGTAGTCGCCGTTGTCCTTGAGCTGCGAGACGAACGTGACGTACCGGCCGTCCGCGCTCGTCCGCGCGGGTGTCGTACCCTCTCCGGTCACGGGCTTGTCCGCGTCCGAGAGGCTGACGAGCTCGGTCCGCTTCTTCTTGAGGTCCCGCAGGTAGATGCCGCTGTAGTAATGGCCGTCCTCGTCGTACGAGACGGCGGCGAACGTCACGTAGCGGCCGTCGGCGCTGATGGTCGGCCGCTGGCTCACGTAGTCGGTGAACTCGGCGCCGGAGTCCTGCACGCTGACCCGCTCGACCGTGCCGCGCCGCAGGTCACGTACGTACACATCGGGCCAGGTGTCGGTGTCGCCCGGCACGAGGTTCTTCGCCTCGGTCGAGAAGACCACGTACCGCCCGTCGGCGCTGACGTCCGGCAGCTCCGACGCCCCGTCGGCCTGCGTCCCGTCGGGGGCGACGCTGATCCGTTCGGTGCCCGGCGCGGCGTCGGGTGCCGCGGACGCGGCCGGCAGGGTGGCGGCCGTGACCGCTGCGACGAGTGCGGCGGCGGCCAGGGCGGCGCGCAGCTTGGTTCTGTGCGTCGTGCTGTGCATGGTCAAGTCCCCCGTGTTTTCTTGGTGTTCTGTGCGGGTGCCGCGTTCTGTGCGTGCAATGTCTGTGATGCGCGGGATGCTCTTACGGTTGCGGGACTCCTGGAACTGTCCGCAAGAAGATGTCGGACACGCCATTGGTGTCCCCCGGCACCAGGTCCGCCGACTTCGATTCGAAGGCCACGACAGTCCCGTCGTCGTTGACCGAGGGGTGCTGCGCCGCCAGGTCGTTGCGGCCGCCGTTCAGGTCGGCACTGATCAACTGCGTTGTGCCGGTGGCCAGTTCGCGCAGGTACACGGAGGGGACGGAGCCCTTCCCGCGATTCTTCGCCGAGATGTACGCGACATGGGTGCCGTTCTTGGAGAGCGACGCCTGCGCGGTGTACCCCTTCTTCTTCGGGGCCTTCACCAGCGTGGTCGTGCCCGCGTCGAGGTCGCGCACGAAGACGTTCGTGTCGCGGTTCTTGTCGCCGGACGCCAAGTTGGAGGCGCGCGATTCGAAGGCGACGCGACGCCCGTCGTAGCTGAGCGACGCGCCCGAGGACGGCCCGTTGGCCGCGCCCCCGTTCAGCGCCACGGACACCTTCTCCAGAGCGCCGGTGGTCATGTTCCGGACGTAGATGTCGCCGCCCTGCTTGTAGGAGACGTACTCCCCCTGGGAACTGATCGACGGGGCATCCGCGGCCTCGGCCGATGCCTCGCTGACCAGGTCGGTGGTGCCGCCGTTGAACTTGAAGCGGTAGACGCGCGGTTGCGGCGTCGGGTCCGCGTCGGTGGCGGGAAGGGTGGCCGTGTAGACGACCCACTGGCACCCGGGGTCGACGTGGGGCTGCCCCATCGAGGTGAAGCGCACCCCCTGGTAACTGTGGAGCCCGGTGATCTTCCCGACCGCGCGATTGCGGATGTAGACGGTCGGCCGGTGGTCGGGCTTCGGCGGACTGCCGAGGGTCGTGGACTCGGAGACGAAGCCGACCATCCGCCCGCTGGCGCAGGGCGCGCCGCCGTACGAAGGTCCGTTCGCGCCGTAGTTGACGCTCGAGAGACCGCCGGAGTCCAGGACGGACACCCCGGACAGGCCGTCGGCGCCCCCGTCGGAGGTGAAGGCGACCACGCGGCGATCACCCATCGCCGGGTCGTACGACGGGTCGGCGAGCTGCTCGCCGGTGGTGGTCGTGCTGACCCGCTCGGTGTACGGCGGCACCGGGTCCGGGTCCGGGTCCGGGTCCGCGTGGGCGGGAAGCGCTCCCATTGTGCCGAGCGGGGCGGCCAGGCCCGGGACGTAGCGGCCGTTCCCCGCCGACGGCTCGTGCGGCGCGGCCTGCGCCGCGGCCGGTATCACGGCCGTGCCGAGTGCCGTGACGAGTAAGGCGCTCAAGGACACACGCCCGACAAAGGGCACACGTCTAGCAGTGGACATGGTTTCCCCCAAAACCTGTCGTGACCCCCGGCCCGATACCGAAGGCCCACGGGGATACAAGCGCACCCCCAGGGGACACACAATCCGCCGGAACGCGTACAACCTAGACGGGGGTAACGGGGTCCTAGGAGGAGCTGGAGGCGAGTGCTCCGTCCAGGAACTCCCTTACGTGCGCGAGGATTTGGTCACGGCTCGTGCCGCGCAGGCCGATCGCCACATGGATGGAGAATCCGTCGAGCAGCGCCCGAAGGCGCGCCGCGAACCGGTCGGGGTCCAGGGCCCCGAACTCTGCCCGCGAGACGCCCTCGGCGAGCAGCGCCACCAGGTCGCGGTGCCAGGCGCTCTCGATGGCGACCTGCCGGTCGCGCTCGTCCTCGTCGGCGTTCAGGGAGCGGTTCCAGACCTCGAGCCAGAGCGTCCAGTGGGGGTCGCCGGGGGCGTCGGGGACGTACAGATCGACGTACGCGTCGAGTCGCTCGCGGGCCGTGCCCCGCCGTGCGAGCAGCCTGCCGCGCGCGGCGCCGCGCGCGGACTCGCTCCACTCCAGGGTGCGCAGGAGCAGCTCGTCCTTGGTGCGGAAGTAGTAGAGGAGGTGGCCGCTGCTCATGCCGACCTCGCGGCCGAGCGCGGCCATGGTCAGCTTCTCCAGGCCACGCTCGGCGATCATCTCCATGGCAGCGGCAAGGACGTCCTCGCGCGGTGGCGCGTTCTTCCGGCGGGCGGCCTCGGCCACGGGGACTCCTGCGGTGATTCGTCTGACGCTGGATCTCTAGATCTACGGGACCTTCGGCTGCTGCTGGGTGATGCAGTGGATGCCACCACCCCCGGCAAAGATCGTACGGGCGTCCACGAGCGTCACGGTCCGCTCCGGGAAGAGACGGCGGAAGATGCCTGCCGCGATCTCGTCGCGCGGGTCGTCGAAGCCGCACAGGACGACGCCGCCGTTGCAGAGGTAGTGGTTGATGTAGGAGTAGTCGACCCAGCCGTCGTCGTCGGTGAGGACCGTCGGCGCGGGGACCTCGACGATCTGCAGGGTGCGGCCCCTGGCATCGGTCTGCCCCCGCAGGACCCCGATGATCTCCTTGCTGACCTCGTGATCCGGGTGGGCGGGGTCCTGCTGCGAGTGGACGAGCACGATTCCGGGCGCGGCGAAGGCGGCGACGATGTCGACGTGCCCCCGGGTGCCGAACTGCCCGTAGTCACCGGTCAGGCCCTTCGGCAGCCAGATCGCTTTCTCCGTGCCGATACGGGCGTGGACCGCCTCCTCCACCTGCTCGCGGGTCAGGCCGGGATTGCGTCCCGGGTCGAGCTGGACCGTGTCCGTCAGAAGGACCGTGCCCTCGCCGTCGACGTGGATGCCGCCGCCCTCGTTGACCAGGGGCGACGAGTGGACGGGCACGCCCGCGATGTCGGCGACGTGCCGGGCGATCTTCGCGTCGTGGTCCCAGCGGGCCCAGTCCTGGCCGCCCCAGCCGTTGAACGTCCAGTCCACGGCGGCGAGCCGGTCGCCTTCGCGTACGAAGGTGGGGCCGATGTCGCGCATCCACGCGTCGTCCAGATCCCGCTCGACCAACTCGACGTCAGGGCCGACCAGCGCGCGGGCCGAATCGCTCTGGCCGGTGCCGACGATCATCGTGACGGGTTCGAAGCGGCGTACGGCACGAGCGACGCCCGCCCAGGCGGCACGCGCATCGGCCAGCTCACGCTCGTCCGTGAAGGTGGTGTTGGGGCCCGGCCAGGCCATCCAGGTGCGCTCGTGCGGGGCCCACTCGGCGGGCATGCGGAAGGTCATGGTGATCCCCTGAAAGAAGGACTGGAGGAAGGGCTAGAGGAAGTAGAGGCGGTTGAGCGAGACGGAGTCGGCGGGCTCGGAGCGGACCGGGTCGCCGTCGAGCGTGACCAGGCCGGAGCGCTGATCGACGTCGATGGATCCTGTACGGGAGTTGAGGCGCAGATCGGCGGGCCCGATACCCCGGGTGCCCCGCACGGCGACCCTGCGCCGCCGGGTCGGCATCTGGTCGTTGCCCTGGTCGACGGCGGCCTGTGCGACGAAGGCCACCGAGATGTCGGCGGGCGTCGCGCCGTACGCCCCGAACTGTGGCCCGAGAACGAGAGGCTCGCAGGTGTCGGTCGCGGCGTTCGGATCACCCACGACCCCGTAGGCGGGGAAGCCGGACTTCAGTACCAACTGCGGCTTGGCGCCGAAGAATTCGGGCCGCCACAGCACTATGTCGGCCATCTTCCCGACCTCGATGGAGCCGACCTCGTGGGCCAGGCCGTGAGCGATGGCGGGGTTGATGGTCAGCTTGGCCATGTAGCGCAGGACGCGCGCGTTGTCGTCCCCTGCACCGTCGCCGTCCATGGGACCGAGCTCGGCCTTCATCTTCCCGGCCATGGCGAAGGTCCTGCGTACGGTCTCGCCCGCGCGACCCATGCCCTGCGCGTCCGACGAGGTGATTCCGATGGCGCCCAGGTCGTGCAGCACGTCCTCGGCACCCATGGTCCCCGCGCGGATGCGGTCGCGGGCCATGGCGGCGTCGCCCGGCAGGTCGGTCTTCAGGTCGTGGACGGAGACGATCATCCCGTAGTGCTCGGCGACCGCGTCGCGCCCGAAGGGCAGAGTGGGGTTGGTGGAGGAGCCGATCACATTGGGCACGCCCGCCATCTTCAGGACGTTCGGTACGTGCCCGCCGCCGCAGCCCTCGATGTGGAAGGCGTGAATGGTCCGCCCCTCAAGCACCTGCAAGGTGTCCTCGACGGAGAGACATTCGTTCAACCCATCACTGTGCAGGGCGACTTGGACGTCATGCTCCTCGGCGACCCGCAGCGCGGTGTCCAACGCGCGCGTATGGGCGCCCATGTCCTCGTGCACCTTGAAGCCCGACGCACCGCCCTCGGCGAGCGCCTCGATCAGCGGGGCGTCGTGCGAGGACGAACCCCGGCCCAGGAAGCCGATGTTGACCGGCCAGGCGTCGAACGCGTTGAACGCGTGCCGCAGCGCCCAGGGGGAGTTGACCCCGACGCCCCACACGGGCCCGAATTCCTGGCCGATGATCGTCGTCACCCCGGAGGCGAGCGAGGCCTCCATGATGCGCGGCGAGAGCAGATGGACGTGGGTGTCCACGGCTCCTGCGGTGGCGATGAGCCCCTCCCCCGACACGATGGACGTGCCGGTGCCGACGACGACGTCGACCCCGTCGAGGGTGTCGGGATTGCCTGCCCGCCCTATGGCGTGGATACGGCCTTCCCGGATCCCGATCGACACCTTGCGGATTCCCTGCACGGCGTCGATCACCAGGACATTGCTGATGACGACGTCGCAGGTCTCACGGACGGCGGCGGCCTTCAGATGCAGCCCGTCACGGGCCGTCTTGCCGAACCCGGCGAGGAACTCCTCGCCGTACTTCTGCGCGTCGGACTCCACCCGGACGGTCAGGCCCGAGTCGCCGAGCCGGACGCGGTCGCCCGCGCGGGGTCCGTGCGTGGCTGCGTACGCGTACGGATCGATGCTCATCGGTCAGCTCCTCCTTCTGCTCCTCCGCCTGCTCCTCCGTCTGCTCCTCCGTCTGCTCCTCGGCTTGGGTCAGCTCCCAGATAGCCGCAGGCCACCGCCCTGCGCAGGGCCTCTTCCTTGGCGCCGGGCGCGTCGAGCGCGCCGTCCACCAGACCGGCGAAGCCGATCGCGACGCGCTCACCGCCGATCGACACGAGCCCGACATCGACGCTCTCGCCGGGCCCGAAGCGGACGGAGGACCCGGCGGGCACCGCGAGCCGCATGCCGTAGGCGGCGGAGCGGTCGAAGTCGAGCCGGGGGTTGGCCTCGAAGAGGTGGAAGTGCGAGGTCACGGAGACGGGCACGGTGGCGGTGTTGTGCACGGTGAGCGTCGCGACGGGCGCGAGCTCCGCGTGCGGCGGCCCGGGGAGCAGCGCTCCCGGAGCCTCACTCCCGAGCCCCGCCCCCGCCCCCGCCCCGATCGGCTGCGAGACGACCGCGAGCCGGGATCCGTCGTCGAAGACGGCCTCCACATGTACCTCGGTCACCACGTCCGCCACGCCCGGCAGGACGTCGTCGGGGCCGAGGGCCGAGCGGGCACGCTCGATCGCCTCGGCGAGCCGGGCGCCGTCGCGGGCCGCCTCGCACACCGTGTCCGCGATCAGCGCGGTCGCCTCGGGGACGTTGAGTCTGAGGCCGCGCGCCTTGCGGGCCCTGGCCAGCTCGGCCGCCCCGAAGAGCAGCAGCCGGTCGCGTTCCGTGGGGGTAAGCCGCACGCCACCACACCTCCATCGTTTGAACAACACTCTAACCACGAGATTGACGCGACGGAAACATTGACGTGCGAGCTTGACTCAGGTCACATTGAGCGGCACTCAAACAGTCGAACGGCGGCCTGTGTGCGCAGGCGGCCACGATCGAGCGTCAGGGGCACCCTCATGCCGATAGAACAGCGCGGAGTCGACACCATCCCGGACGGGGAACGCACCAGCGGCCCCCGCGATCTCATCTCGATCCTGCTCGGCTCCAACCTCTGCCTCGGGGTGATCGTCTTCGGCTGGCTGCCGGTGTCGTTCGGCCTCGGCTGGTGGGCGTCGATCACCTCGGTGGTGGCGGGCACGGTGCTCGGCACCGCCCTGACAGCACCCCTCGCCCTGGTCTCCCTCCGAACGGGCACGAACCTCTCCACCTCATCCGGCGCGCAGTTCGGCGTCCGGGGCCGCCTGGTCGGCTCGATCGTCGGCCTCCTCCTCTCCCTCGGCTACACCGCTCTGACCGTCTGGATCGGCGGCGACGTGATGGTGGGCGTCCTGCACCGCCTCACGGGGCTCCCGTCGAGCGGCCTCTCGTACGGGATCGTCTACGCGCTCCTCGCCGCCGCCACGGTGACGGGCGCGGTGTACGGCTACCGGGTCCTGCTGCGCCTCTCGCGCGTCCTCGCGGTCGGCATGACGGCGCTGCTGATCCTCGGCGTTGTGGCGTACGCCCCCGACTTCACGACGTCGTCGCTCCCCCAGGCGGGCGGCTACCTCCTTGGCTCGTTCTGGCCGACGTGGCTCCTCGCCCTGGTGGCAGCGGGTCTGAGCGGCCCGATCGCGTTCATCACGCTCCTGGGCGACTACACGCGTTACGTCTCCCCCACCCGCCACAGCTCCCGCACGGTCCTTCGGGCATCGTGGCTCGGCCTGCTTGCCGGCCTCCTCGTGCCGCAGCTCTTCGGTACGTTCACGGCGTACGCGGCGGGGGCGGCACTCGACTACGCGGGCCCGCTGGTCTCGGCGTCCCCCACCTGGTACTTGATCCCGCTCCTGCTCGCCGCGTCCGCGGGGTCGGTCGGCAACGCGGGCCTGATGCTGTACTCGATGGGCCTCGACCTGGACGCGATCCTGCCGCGTGCCTCGCGGGCCCGGGCGACGTACACGGTGGCGGTGGTCGCCACGGGGTGCGTGTTCGTGGGCCACTACGCGTGGGAGGCGCAGGACGCGATGACGTCCTTCGTCCTCCTCCTCACGGCGATCGGCACACCCTGGGCGGTGATCACCCTGATCGGCTTCGCACGCTGCCGGGGCGTGTACGACGCGGAGGCGCTCCAGGTCTTCAACCGCCGTTCCAGGGGCGGGATCTACTGGTACCGCGCGGGCTGGAACATCCCGGCGACGGCGAGCTGGGCCCTGGGCGCGGTGGTCGGCCTCGCCGCGGTCTCCCTCCCCTCCTACGAAGGGCCGCTGCTCTCCCTCACCGGCGGGGTGGACTGCAGTTTCCTGCTGTCGGGCGTGGTGGGCGGAGTGGCGTACGTGATCCTTGAACGCGGGCAGGTTCGCGTGCCTGCGGCGGAGGACGGCCCGGCGGTCAGTGTGCCGACGCCGTGATCAGCTCATGCAGATACCGTTTGACGATGACGCCGCCGTACGTCCCTTCGATCAACGCCCGTACGCAGCCGAGCAGTCCGTCGCGCTTCACGTCATCGAGAGCGCGGTGGCCCGAGTAGGTGCGCAGGACGTCGATGTACTGATCGGCGGTGTAGGTGATGTCCCGCGCGAAGCGCCGCACGGTGACCGGGCCCAGGCCGTCCGCGCGGTCGAGCTCGCCCGTGTCGCTGCGGACCGTGCTCTCCGCGGGCAGCCGCAGGTCCGGCTCGGTGGCGTCGGGGTCCCACCGTTCGTAGCACCCCTGCACCTCGACCCAGAACTCCGCACTGCCCCCGGCGACATGCTCGGTGGTGACGATCGCGAGAGTCCCGCCGGGACGCAGGGCTTCCCTCATCTTGGGCACGCGTACGGCCGGGTCGAGCCAGTGGAAGGCGGTCGCACAGACGACCAGGTCGTACGGCTTCGGGGGCAGCGCCCACGCTTCGAACTCGGCCACCTCTACGTGGGCCCGCGGGTACGGGGTGAGGTTGCGGCGGGCCACGGTGGCGAGGGCGGGGCCCAGTTCCACCGCGGTGAGGGTGCTGCCGGTCGTTGCTAGGGGCACCGTCAACTGCCCGGTGCCGGGAGCGATTTCCAGCACCCGGCTGCCGATGCCCAGGCCCGCCTGGGTGACCAACTCCTTGACCAACCCGGAGGGATACCGGGGCCGGGCCCGGTCATACAACTCGGCATCCCCGTCAAAGATCCCACGCAACATCCCCCCACTGTCCCACCACAGGCCCCTCCTGGCGGGCCTCTCCCCGGGACTCCCCCCCCGAAGCAGACAGGCGTCCAGTAGCGGATGGCGAGGACGGACATACCGGCGCGGCCCCGCACCCACGGACGAACCCGCACTGCACCCGCGCCAGCCCGCGCCCGGACAGCGTGAAGGCCGGGCCCGGGAGGGTCGCTTCCGGGGCCGGCCCTTACGCACGTATACGGCTAAGCCCTCAGCCGAGATCATGCATCCAGCCGTGCTGGTCCTTCGCCGTGCCGCGCTGCACGTCGAGCAGCGCCTCGCGCAGCCTCATCGTGACCGGGCCGGGCTGCCCGTCGCTCTGCGTCCATTCGCCCGAGCGGCTCTTCACCGTGCCCACGGGAGTGATCACGGCCGCGGTGCCGCACGCGAAGACCTCCGTCAGCGTGCCGTCGGACGTGTCCGCCTGCCACTGGTCGATCGAGACCCGCGACTCCTGCGACTCGTAACCCAGGTCGCGGGCGACCGTGAGCAGCGAGTCCCGGGTGATCCCGGCGAGCAGCGAGCCGGTGAGGGTCGGGGTGACGATCACAGGCTTCTCATTGGCTTCAGCCCCGTACACGAAGTACAGGTTCATCCCGCCGAGCTCCTCGACCCACTTGTGCTCCACGGCGTCCAGGTACGCCACCTGGTCGCAGCCCTTCGCCGCGGCCTCGGCCTGCGCGAGCAGGGACGCCGCGTAGTTGCCGCCGGTCTTGGCGTCGCCCACGCCGCCCGGGACCGCCCGCACGCGGTCCTCCGACAGCCAGATCGAGACGGGCTTGACCCCACCGGGGAAGTACGCGCCCGCGGGCGACGCGATGACGATGAAGAGGTACTCGTTGGCCGGCTTCACGCCGAGGCCGACCTCACTGGCGATCATGAACGGGCGCAGGTAGAGGGACTCCTCGCCGCCGTGCGCCGGAACCCACGCCTTGTCCGCCTTCACCAGCGCGTCGCACGCCTCGATGAACGTCTCGACCGGCAGCTCCGGCATCGCGAGCCGTCGCGCCGACCGCTGGAAGCGCTCCGCGTTGGCCTCGGGGCGGAAGGAGGCGACCGAGCCGTCGGGGCGGCGGTAGGCCTTGAGGCCCTCGAAGATCTCCTGCGCGTAGTGCAGGACGTTGGTCGCCGGGTCGAGCGAGAGGGGGCCGTACGGCGTGAGCTGACCGTCGTGCCAGCCGCGGCCCTCGGTCCACTTGATCGTCACCATGTGATCGGTGAAGTGGCGACCGAACCCGGGGTTGGCCAGGATCGCCTCGCGCTCCGCCCTGGACAGTGGGCTCGAGGTGGGCTTGAGCTCGATCGTGGTTGTCGGCGTCGTCGTCATGAGTACTAGTCCTTCACGGTGTGATGGTGACGGACCGCGCTCACGCCCGTACATCTCGTACTAGGACGTCCGAGTAACCCTGCATTCCGCGGTCCCACGTTCGATTATCGCTCGCGTGGCTCCGAGGAAGAAACAGCGTGAATGCGGCCCAGGGGTCGATGGTGGCACCCGGAGCCGCATACGAGAAGCCGCCGGGTCGTGAACCGGACCCGGCGGCTTCTGTGATTTCAGTGAGCTACCGGGTCAGCCCGCTACTCGTACGGCGAGCGCGTCGCCGATCTCTTCCGTGGTGCGGACCGTGTCGCCGCGCTCCGCGAGGTCGGCGGAGACGGCGGTCTCGATGCGCCCCGCCTCGGCCTCGTAGCCGAGGTGACGCAGGAGCAGTGCGACGGACAGGACGGTGGCCGACGGGTCGGCCTTGCCCTGGCCCGCGATGTCCGGCGCCGAGCCGTGCACGGGCTCGAACATCGACGGGAACTCGCGGCTCGGGTTGATGTTGCCGGAGGCCGCGACGCCGATGCCGCCGGAGACGGCAGCGGCGAGGTCGGTGATGATGTCGCCGAAGAGGTTGTCGGTGACGATCACGTCGAACCGCGCGGGGTCGGTGACGAGGAAGATCGTCGCCGCGTCCACGTGCAGGTAGTCGGTGGTGACGTCGGGGAACTCCTCGGCCACCTTGTTGAACACGTTCGTCCAGAGGTGCCCGGCGTACGCGAGGACGTTGTTCTTGTGGACCAGCGTCAGCTTCTTGCGCGGGCGGGCCTGGGCGCGGGCGAAGGCGTCACGGACCACGCGCTCCACACCGAAGGCGGTGTTGACGGAGACCTCGGTGGCGATCTCGTGCGGGGTGCCCTGGCGGATGGTGCCGCCGTTGCCCGTGTAGGGGCCCTCGGTTCCTTCACGTACGACGATGAAGTCGATCTCGGGCTGGCCCTTGAGGGGGGTCGCGACACCCGGGAGCAGCTTCGAGGGCCGCAGGTTGACGTGGTGGTCGAAGAGGAAGCGGAGCTTCAGCAGGAAGCCGCGCTCCAGGACGCCGGACGGGACCGAGGGGTCGCCGATCGCGCCGAGGAGAATCGCGTTGTACTGCTTGAGGGCATCGACGTCGGCGTCGGTGAGGGTCTCACCGGAGGCGTGGTAGCGCTTGGCGCCGAAGTCGAACTCCTTGGTCTCCAGCTTCACATCCTGCGGGAGGACGGCATTGAGGACCTTGAGCCCCTGGGCCACGACTTCCGGGCCGATTCCATCACCGGGGATCACTGCGAGATTGATGCTGCGAGACATGACGGCAGCCTACGCGTCGTCCCACGGGATGACACACGCAGTCCGGCATGCGGACACCCCTGGTCACGCCGCCCGCAGGCAACCGCATGGACACCCGGTCTTCACCTCCAGGCCTGGCGGGAGTTGAGGGCCAGTGGGAAGTTCCCCCTCATGGACACCCCCAACGTCGGGATACCGGAGCAGCTCGCGGCCGGGATGAGCATGCCGGAGCAGCACGAGTACCTGCGCAAGAAGCTCTCCCGCCGCAAGGTCCTTGCCGGTTCGTTCGCCACCGCGGGCACGGTCGGCGGCATCGGCCTGCTCGCCGGCAGTTCGGGCAGCGCCCGGGGCGGGCGCGCCTCGGCGTCGAGCCCGCTCGCCGCGCCGTCCGCACCGGTCAAGGTCGACGGCAAGCTGGTGGCGCCCTTCGCCCGGCATCTCGCCTTCGGGGCCGACCCGAAGACGCAGATGCGCGTCTCCTGGCAGGTACCGCTCGCGGTCAAGTCCCCTTATCTGCGGGTGGGGTTGAAGCCCTGGGAGCTGAGCCGGAAGATCGAGGCCGAGGTACGCGATCTGCACACCCCGTCCCTGTCGAAGAAGCTGCCCGCGGTCGAGCAGTACTACCTGCACGCGGCACTCGACGGCCTCAGGCCCGGCACGACGTACTACTACGGCGTCGGCCACGAGGGCTTCGACCCGGCCTCACCCGAGCGCCTCGCGACGATCGGCTCCTTCCGCACGGCACCGACGCAGGCGGAGAACTTCGTGTTCACGGCCTTCGGCGACCAGGGCGTGAGCTACCACGCACTCGCCAACGACCAGTTGATCCTGGGCCAGAACCCGTCCTTCCACCTGCACGCGGGCGACATCTGTTACGCCGACACCACCGGGCACGGCGAGGAGTCCGACACGTACGACGCGCGGGTGTGGGACACCTTCCTCGCGCAGACGGAGTCCGTGGCGAAGTCGGTCCCGTGGATGGTGACGACCGGCAACCACGACATGGAGGCCTGGTACTCGCCGAACGGCTACGGCGGCCAGTCCGCCCGCTGGTCGCTTCCGGAGAACGGTTTCGACCCGAAGAGCGCGCCGGGCGTCTACTCCTTCACGTACGGCAATGTCGGCGTCGTCGCGCTCGACGCGAACGACGTCTCGTACGAGATCCCCGCCAACAAGGGCTACACGGACGGCAGGCAGACCGCCTGGCTGGACAAGCGCCTGGGCGAGCTGAGGGCGGAGCGGTCCATCGACTTCGTCGTCGTCTTCTTCCACCACTGCATGTACTCGACGGCGAGGCACGCGTCGGACGGCGGGGTGCGCGACGCGTGGCTCGAGCTGTTCACCAAGCACCAGGTGGACCTGGTCGTCAACGGCCACAACCACGTCTACGAAAGGACCGACGCGGTCAAGGGCGGCAAGGTCGGCAAGCCCGTGCCGGTCGGCGCGTCGACCGATCCGACGCGCGACGGCATCGTGTACGTCACCGCGGGCGGCGCGGGCAAGGACCTCTACGACTTCCCGGCCGGTGTGCAGGACAGCTTCGAGGGAAACGTCAACGACCGCGATGCGATCGCATCCTTCCACTGGACGAAGTCGCGCCTGCGCGACCCGGACACAGTGGAGTGGTCACGGGTGCGCTACACCGGCTTCTCGTTCCTCGCGGTGGAGGTGACGGCCGGGGCGAACCCGAAGCTGACGGTCTCCGCGCTCGCCGAGAGCGGAGAGCGCGTGGACCACTTCGAGATCGTACGCGGGAAGTAGCGGTTGTCGGTGGTGGGGAGCGGTGGCGCGGGCGGGTCAGTGACCCGTCTCGCCGCCGTTGTCCCTGCGGTCGAGGGCCCGCTGCAGGGCTGCGGCGGCGTTCCTGCGCTCGGAATCGCTGGTACGGGAGGCGTGGCGGACTCGGCGTGCGGTCGTCTCGGCCATGGGAGATCCACTCCTTGAGGGAAGGGCAAGGTGATTTCGAGACTCCCCCACTGCCTAATGGGCGTGGGGGGACCCCCAGGGGCGGGGAGCGGAGCCGCAGGGGTTGCCTGCGTGGGGCTCCGGCTCACGACCGCCATTCGCTTGGTCGAGCGAGACGTTCGGCTTCTACAAAAGTAAGCGAGGACGGAGCGCCTGTCTCCACAATTACTCGGACTTCCTACTATCTGAGACGGCCTTCACTCTCCGTCGCCCCTTTGGCGGCTCTGAGCTCGCGGATGAGGGCGCGGACGGCGACCGTGGAGGCCAGCTCGGGGGTGGTGACGTAGCCCACCGAACGTGACGGGCGCTCCGGACCGAGATCGGTGATCTCGATTCCGTGCGGTGCTCCGTTCAGCGAGAGCTCAGGCATGATCGCCATGCCGAGACCCCTGCTCACCATCGAGAGCACTGCTCCGTCGTCCTCGGTCAGCACGGTCGCCTTCGGGATCCAGTCCTGCCCGGCCCACCACGTCCGGGTGTAGGAGCCGCAGTTCTCGTGCCAGTCCACCAGCGGCAGCGAGCGCGGGTCGGGATGTCCGGCCGGGTGCACGAGCGAGTAGGGCTCCTCGATGAGTACGTCGCCGATGAGCCCGGCGGGCACGGGCGAGTTCGCCCCGATCGTCGCGATGCCCACGTCGGCACGCCCCTCTGCGACCTCCCCCGCCGTACCCGCGCCCAGCTCACGGACGACGCGCACCTCCGGCTCGATGCCGGGGTGGCGGGCGGTGAGCCGCTCCAGGACGGGCGGCAGCAGATACAGGGCCACGCTGCGGAAGGCGGCGATGCGCAGCGGTCCCGCGACCGTGCCCCGCTCGGCGCCCCGGGCCTCGGCGACCAGGGTCTCCAGGAGCCGCAGGACGCGCCGGGCGTGAGCGGCAGCGGCGGCACCGGCCGGAGTGGGCGTCGCGCCCTTCCGGCCCCGCTCGAAGAGCACCGCTCCGACTTTGCGCTCCGTCCCGCGTATGGAGTGCGAGACCGCGGACTGCGTCAGGCCGAGAGTCTTGGCCGCCGCCGAGAACCCGCGCTCGCGGTCGACGGCGACGAGGATGCGGAGCTCGTGGGGTGCGAGGTCGGTGGCAGCGGTCTTCGGAACGGCATCCATCAGAGGTCCCACCTGCTTCTATGAGGGCCCCTCATGGGCCGGGCCGTTCCATGAGCGCAACCCTCTCCCCGGCCCCCGCATTCCTCCGTACGGTCACCGCCATGACCGAGACCGCGCTCACCGTGCACCAGACCGCCCGCCCTCACGGCTTCCCCACCCCCGCCGACTTCGCCTTCATCGAGTCCCCGCTGCCCGAGCCCACGCCGGGTACCGCCCTGGTGGAGAACCTGTACTGGTCGGTGGACCCCTACCACCGGGAAATGATGGACGGGGACTTCGCACTGAACGCCCCTCTGGAGGGCCGCGCCCTCGGCCGCGTCGTGGAGTCCCGCGACCCCGCGCTCCGCGAGGGCGAGATGGTCCTCCACTGGCAGGGCTGGCGCACCCACTCCGTCGTCACCCCCGCCGAGGTACGCGCCGTCCCTCACTTCGACGGCGTACCGCTCTCCGCGCACCTGAGCATCCTCGGCGGCACAGGCCTCACCGCCTACGTCGGCCTCACCCGCGTCGCCGAACTCCGCGAGGGACAGGACGTGTTCGTCTCCGCCGCGGCCGGCGGCGTGGGCACGGCCACCGGGCGGCTCGCCGGGCTGATGGGCGCGGGACGGCTCGTCGGCAGCGCGGGCACGGCGGCGAAGGCGGCCTACCTGACGGAACACGTCGGCTACGACGAGGTGTTCGACTATCACACGGGCCCGACGGCCGAGCTGCTCGCCAAGGCGGCGCCCGACGGGATCGACCTCTACATGGACAACGTCGGCGGCGAGCACCTCGAAGCCGCGATCTCCTCACTCCGGGAGTACGGGCGGATCGTACGCATCGGCACGATCACCCAGTACAACAGCACCGGCGCGCCGTACACCCTGCGCAACCTCCCCGACATCGTCGAGAAGAGCCTGCGCATGGAGGGGTTCCACCTGCGCAACCACTTCGACGTGCAGGAGGAGTTGAACGAGTTCGTGGTGCCGCATCTGCAGAGCGGGCGCATCGGGCTCGACGAGACCGTGGTCGACGGCTTCGGCGGCATCGTGGACGCGTTCCTGGGGATGCTGCGGGGCGAGAACCGGGGCAAGATCATCGTGCGGGCGGCAGGAGCCGCGGACTCGTCCGGCGTCTAGAAGACGTCTCCGTCGCGCCAGTCGATGAGGAGTTCGTGCACCGGGTCGAGGTCGGCGCCCCAGAGGAGCGGGGGCTCCTCGTCGGGCATGTGGATCACACCCTCCGGGCCGAGGGTGCCGACCGAGCCCTTCCACTCCTGCCAGCCGCGCGTGAGGTAGAGCCGCTGCCCCTCGTCCGACGCCGAGAGGGCGCCAAGGGTGTACGCCCGGTCGATCACCCGCTCCAGAGCGCCCATCACCCGCCCGCCGAGGCCCTGCCGCTGCCGGTCCGGACGGACGGCGACCGCCTCGACGTAACCGATGCGCAGCGAACGCCCGTTGTGCAGGATCCGGCGCTGGACCACGGAGCCGTGCGCGAGGAGGAGGCCGGAGCCGTCGTGCACGAGGGCGTGCATGCCGCCCAGGCCGTGGTCCCAGTCCTGATCGCTGAAGTCCCCGTCGAAGGCCTCGTCCATCAGCGCGCGGGCTGCGCGGAGTTCGGTGGGGTCGAGATCGCAGGTATGAGCCGTACGCAACGTGGTCACGCCTTCACCGTACTCAAGAGTGTGGCGTCGGTGGTCTCCTCCCAGCTGAGACGTACTTCCAGACGTCGAAGAACTGCTGGGAGAGCCGCGCCGCCGGGGCATGGTCAAGCTTCCCAAGGTGGGCCGGGTCCGCTGTATCCGGCCTTGCTCGGCGTCGGATTCACGACCGGTCTCTCATTGATCGTGACGGGATGGAGCTGACCGGAGCACACTCGGGAGCATGGCTGACGAGACCGCAGAACAGACCGCAGAGCGACCCTGGACCCCCATCCACGGCGAGCCCTACCGCTCCGTCCCGTACCGCCCCGAGCGCATGCCCGAGACCGAATCCCTCGCCCACGCAGCCGAGTTGAGGACGCGGATGCAGGAGCGGCGCACGGTGCGGCAGTTCGCGCAGGACCCGGTGCCCGCGCAGGTCGTGCGGGACGCCATCGCGTGCGCGGCGACGGCGCCGTCCGGTGCGCACCAGCAGCCGTGGACGTTCGTCCTCGTCCAGGACCCGGAGATACGCCGCCTGATCCGCGAGGCAGCGGAGCACGAGGAGCAGATCTCGTACGACGGCCGTCTCGGCGAGGAGTGGCTCGCGGCACTGCGCCCGCTCGGCACGGACGAGGTGAAACCCCATCTGACGGACGCGCCCGCGCTCGTCGTCGTCTTCCAACAGCGCTACTGGCTGGGCGATGACGGCGCCAAGCACAAGCACTACTACGTCGACGAGTCGGTCGGCATCGCGGTGGGGATGCTGCTGTCCGCGCTGCATCTGTCGGGCCTGGCCGCACTGATCCACACGCCGAGCCCGATGCGGTTCCTGTCGCAGGTCCTCGGCCGCCCGGAGAACGAGAAGGCGTTCGCGGTGATCCCCGTGGGCTATCCGGCGCCGGACTGCCAGGTGCCCGATCTCGTACGGAAGTCCCTTGATCAGGTCCTGGTGGAGGTCTGAGCGGAGACCAGTTCACGCTCCACCGGCTCCCGCTCCATGAAGGGGTAGTCGGTGTACCCCTCGGCCCCGTGGGTGTAGAGGTGCGCCGTGTCGATCTCCTGGAGCGGCGCGCCCGCCGCGAACCGCTCCGGCAGGTCGGGGTTGGAGATGAAGGCCCGCCCGTACGAGACCAGATCCGCCAGACCTTCGGCGAGTACCGCCTCGCCCGCCTCCCGCGTCGTCGGGTCACCGTTCTCGCCGACGTTGCCGATGAGGAGGCCGTGCCAGTGGGGACGCAGGTCGGTGAGGGCCGGATAGCTGGCGTTGTCGGTGAGGTGGAGGTAGGCCAGACCGAGGCCGTCGATCTCGTCGAGCAGGGCGCGGTAGACGGGGCCGGGGTCGGTCTCCGTCATCCCGAACTGCGGGTTGCCCGGCGAGAGACGCAGGCCGAGCCGCTCGGCACCGATGGCGTCGGCGACGGCGCGCACGACCTCGACGGCGAAGCGGATGCGGTCCGCGACCGAGCCGCGGCCGTACGCGTCGGTGCGGAGGTTGGAGTTGTCCGCGAGGAACTGGTGGATCAAGTAGCTGTTGGCGCCGTGCAGTTCGACGCCGTCGAAGCCCGCGGCGACGGCGTTGCGGGCGGCGTCCGCGAAGTCCTTGATCGCCGTGTGGATGTCGTCGAGGCTCATCTCGCGCGGGGTGACCGGGTCGGCCTTGCCGCCGTCGCGCACATGGACGCGGCTCGGGTCGACGAGTACGGCGGACGGCGCCGCGGGCACGTCCTCGTCGATCCGGGACAGCGGGTGCCCGTGCCGCCCGCCGTGCATCAGCTGTGCGTAGATCCGGCCACCGGCGGCGTGCACGGCCTCGGTGACCCGCCGCCAGCCCTCGATGTGCGCGGCGGTCTCGAGGCCCGGGAAACGCCATCCGCTCTGGCCCCGGCTGCTGGGCCAGATGCCCTCGGTGACGATGAGGCCCGCGCTCGCGCGCTGGGCGTAGTGATCGGCGACGACCGGCAGCGGGGTGCCGTCCTCCGTCGCCCGGTGGCGGGACATGGGCGCCATCACGATGCGGTTGGGGAGGTGCCCGATGGGGCTTGCGGAATAGGGGGCGAGAAGCGAAGTGTTCGTCATGCCGAAAAGGTAGAAGCTGACACCAGTGTCAGATTCAAGTGTGGAGGTACTTCAAGTGCGGAGGTACGCGTGACATGAGGATCGGCGAGCTGGCGAAGCGTACCGCTGTGAGTGAGCGGTCCCTCCGGTACTACGAGAAGCAGGGCCTGCTGCACGCGGACCGCACACCGGGCGGCCACCGCGACTACGCGGAGGCGGCGATCGACCGCGTCGTCCACATCCAGGAGCTGTTCGCGGCGGGCCTGTGCAGCGCGAAGATCGTGCAGCTGCTTCCGTGCATGCGGGACCAGGACGGCGGCCCTTCGAAGACCGCGACACCCTGGCTGGTGGAGGAACTGTCGGTGGAGCGGGCCCGGATCGACGGCATGGTCGAGGAGCTGCTGCGGGCACGGGACGTACTGGACGAGGTGATCTCGGCGGCGTCGGAGACGTCACCGGCGAGCGGCTGAGGGGGCCAAAGCCCCAGGGAGAAAAGACACCGCCCCCGACCGGGGTGGGGCCCAGGCCGGAGGCGGGGTAAAGAGGGGGCGCGAGGCCCCGGAGGGGCTAGCCCATGTGCGGGTAGCCGTACTCGGTCGGCGAGACCAGCGTCTCCTTGATGGCACGGGTCAGCGTCCAACGCTGCAGGTTCTGCGGCGCGCCGGCCTTGTCGTTCGTACCAGAGGCACGCCCACCACCGAAGGGCTGCTGGCCCACAACAGCGCCGGTCGACTTGTCGTTGATGTAGAAGTTGCCCGCGGCGTAGCGGAGCTTCTCCATCGTGTACGCCGCCGCCACACGGTCACCCGCGATGACAGAACCCGTCAGCGCGTAGTCCGACGCCGACTCCATCTGGGTCAGCATCTCCTCGTACTTGTCGTCCTCGTAGACGTGGATCGCGAGGAACGGGCCGAAGTACTCGGTGGTGAAGACCTCGTTGGCCGGGTCGGAGCACTCGACGACGGTCGGACGGACGAAGTAGCCGACCGAGTCGTCGTACGTGCCGCCCGCGACGATCGTGCAGGTCGGGTCGCTCGCCGCACGGTCGATGGCCGCCTTGTTCTTGGCGAACGCGCGCTCGTCGATGACGGCGCCGATGAAGTTCGACAGATCGGTGACGTCACCCATCTTGATGCCGTCGACCTCGGCCGCGAACTCCTCCTTGAAGCCGGAGTTCCAGATCGAGGCGGGGACGTACGCACGCGACGAGGCGCTGCACTTCTGGCCCTGGAACTCGAAGGAGCCACGGGTCAGCGCGGTCTTCAGGACGGCACGGTCCGCGGACGGGTGCGCGACGACGAAGTCCTTGCCGCCCGTCTCGCCGACCAGGCGCGGGTACGTGCGGTAGTTGGCGATGTTCTCGCCGACCGTCTTCCACAGGTGCTGGAAGGTCGGGGTGGAGCCGGTGAAGTGGATGCCCGCCAGGTCGCGGTGGGTCAGGGCCACCTCGGAGACGGCGATGCCGTCGCCGGTGACGAGGTTGATGACGCCCTTGGGAAGACCGGCCTCCTCAAGGAGCTGCATGAGCAGCACGGCGGCGTGCGTCTGCGTCGGGGACGGCTTCCACACGACCACGTTGCCCATGAGGGCGGGGGCGGTGGGGAGGTTGCCCGCGATCGCGGTGAAGTTGAAGGGGGTGATCGCGTAGACGAAGCCCTCGAGCGGGCGGTGGTCCAGGCGGTTCCAGACGCCGGTCGAGTTCGCCGGGGGCTGCTCGGCGAGCAGGTCACGGGCGTACTTGACGTTGAAGCGCCAGAAGTCGACGAGCTCACAGGGGGTGTCGATCTCGGCCTGCTGGGCGGTCTTCGACTGGCCGAGCATCGTGGACGCGGCGAGCGTCTCGCGCCACGTCGTGGAGAGCAGCTCGGCGGCGCGCAGGATGATCGCGGCGCGGTCGTCGAAGGACATCGCGCGCCACGCCGGGGCGGCGGCGATGGCGGCGTCGATCGCGTCCTGGGCGTCCTGCTGCGTGGCGCCGCGGCCGTTGCCGATGACGGCCTGGTGGTTGTGCGGCTGCACGACCTTGAAGGGCTCACCGCCACCGAGGCGCTTGACGCCGCCGATGGTCATCGACAGCTCGATGGGGTTCTCGGAGAGCTCCTTGAGCTTCGTCTCGAGGCGGGCACGCTCCGGGGAACCGGGTGCGTAGCCGTGCACCGGCTCGTTGACCGGCGCGGGGACCTGGGTGACGGCGTCCATGAGTTCCGTATCTCCTTATGGGGGGTCGGGGGAAGTCGGGAAAGGAGCGCTCAGCCCTTGGTGAGGATGGAGCGGGCGAAGAAGAGCAGGTTGGCCGGCTTCTCCGCGAGGCGGCGCATGAAGTATCCGTACCAGTCGGTGCCGTAGGCGGTGTACACGCGCATCCGGTGGCCCTCGGCCGCGAGCCGCAGGTGCTCTTCGCTGCGAATGCCGTACAGCATCTGGAATTCGTACTCGTCCAGTTTGCGCCCTGCGCGCCGTCCGAGCTCCTGTGCGATGGCGATCAGGCGCGGATCGTGGGACCCGATCATCGGGTACCCGGCACCCTCCATCAGGATGCGCATGATGCGTACGTACGCCTTGTCGATCTCCGCCTTGTCCTGGTACGCGACCTCGGCGGGCTCCTTGTAGGCGCCCTTCACGATGCGTACGCGGCTGCCCGCGTCGGCCAGGCGGCGGGCGTCGTCCTCGGTACGGAAGAGGTAGGACTGGATGACGCAGCCGGTCTGCGGGAAGTCCTTCCGCAGCTCCTCGTGGATGGCGAACATCGAGTCGAGGGTGGTGTGGTCCTCGGCGTCCAGGGTGACGGTGGTGCCGATCGCGGCGGCGGCGATGACGACCGGGCGGACGTTGGCGAGGGCCAGCTCGTGGCCGCCGTCCAGCGCCTGGCCGAAGCTGGACAGCTTGACGGACATCTCGGCCTTGGTGCCGAGGCCGAGGTACTTGAGGCGCTCCACGAGCTCCAGGTAGGCGTCGCGCGCGGCGGCGGCCTGCTCGGGCGTGGTGATGTCCTCGCCGACGACGTCGAGGGTGACCTCGAGGCCCTTGTCGGCGGCGTCCGTGATGATCGGCACGACCTGGTCCACGGTCTCACCGGCGATGAAGCGGTCGACGACCTGCTTGGTGCCCGGGGCCGCCGAGACGAAACGGCGCATCTGGTCGCTGCGCGACGCGGCGAGGATCACGGGACCCAGCACGGGCACCTCCACGGGGAGTAGATACGGGGCCGTACCTGGATATGCGTAACAACCCGGTACGGCACGGAGAACCACCGTGAAACTTAAGGATCCCTCCGATCCGGGGCCATCGACAGCTGTCACGCATCCGTGCCCTGGATCTCAGACATCTGTCTGAAGGTGGGGCGGAACTACGTCAGAATGGACAGTGTGAAAGGTGATTACCAGGAACTGGTCGACGAGATCTCAGCCCTGCTCGGCGCCCCCGCGACACTGGAGAACCGCGATTTCGAGCTGATCGCGTTCGGCGCGCACGACAGCGGCGGCGACACCGACTTCGACGCGACGGCTCTCGACCCGGTGCGCACCCGCTCGATCCTCACGCGCCGCTCCACGGCCGGGGTCCGCACCTGGTTCGAGAGCTTCGGCATCACCCGCGCGACGGCCCCGATCCGCATTCCGCCGACTCCTGAGGCGGGCGTCCACCGCGGCCGGATCTGCGTTCCCGTACGGCATCGGGGGTTCGCCCTGGGCTACGTATGGCTGCTCGACGACGATCCGGGGCCCACGGACGCCCAGCTGACCGCCGCCATGGAGGTCGCCGCCCGCATCGGCGCGCTGCTCGCCGACGAGGCGCAGGCCGGCGCCGACCTGACCCGGGAGTTCCGCGCCGTCCTGACGGCCGAGCGGGGCTGGCAGCGGGACATGGCCGTGGCCGACCTGCGCACGGCACTCGGCCCGCGCGGCGAGGGCCTGCACGCGGTGGTGTGCGTCGCCCCCTGGCCTTCCGCCGACCCGGACTCCGCCCCTTCGGTCCGTACGGTGCAGGGGGCGACCGCCCTGTGCACGGTGCCGTGGGGCACGGCGGGCCAGAGCCTCGCGGTGCTCGTCCGGGTGCGCTCGGCGGACGTGCTCACGCCCGCGGTGTCGGCGGCCACGCGGCTCCTGGAGTCGGCGGCGTCCGCGGCGGCGGGGATCGCGAGCGCCCGGCACGGCCTGGAGGAGCTCGGCGCCGCCTGGTGGGAGGCGTCGACGGCGGCCCGCGCGGCCCGCGCCGAACCACGCTTCGCCCCCGTGGCCCAGTGGTCGGACGTGGGCCCCTACCGCCTGCTCACGTCCCTGCCCGCCGAGGCCGCCCAGGACCCGGTGGCCCGCGCGCTCCTCTCCCCCGCCCACCGCGAACTCGCCCGCACCGCCGAGGTGTTCCTCGACTGCGCGGGCCAAGCGGGCCGCACGGCAGCGGAGTTGGGAATCCACCGTCAGACGCTCTACTACCGGCTCTCGCGGGTGGAGCAGCTCACCGGCCTCGATCTGGACGAGGGCGAGGACCGGCTGCTGCTGCACATGGTCCTGAAAGCGTCACGACTGTAAGCGCCTGGAAACGAACGATTACAGCCATGATCGTGGGGCGATATGGTTCTCGGCGCCCGAACATCCGTCTCACACCCACGGGAGAACGAACACCTCATGAAGTTCAGACTGTTGGCCCCTGCGGTCGCCTTCTCCGCCCTCGCCCTCGTCGGCACCACCGTCGCCACCAGCGGCACCGCCGTCGCCGCGTCGAAGCCCGACTGCTCCCGCGGCATGGCCAACGTCCCCGCCAAGGAGGCGGTCAAGGTGCGCACCCACACGAAGGTGGGGGCCACCGCCGTCAGCCAGTGGAACAAGGGCAAGAAGGGCTTCCTCTGCAACGACGGCAAGTTCTACACGGGCCAGAAGTACAAGCTGTGCGGCAAGACCAGCACCAAGTGGCTGTACGGCAGCGAGTTCGGCAAGAAGCGGGGCTGGGTCCCTGCCGCCTGCATCAAGTGGTCGTAACCGCATAACCATCACCGCCCTGAGGCAGGCCCGCGCTACGGTCCTGCCTCAGTCGGTCTCGGCCACCCGCTCCATCACGCGCCGCAGCCCCTCGGTCAGCTGCTCGGCGTCGGTCGCCGACTCCTCGTCGAACAGCCACTGCACCATCAGGCCGTTGAGCAGCGTCGTATAGAAACGCCCCTCGGTCTCCACGACGTCATCGGTCAGGTCACCCTCCGCGATCCCGGTGAACATCGCGGCGAGCCCGCGCCGCCCCTCCACCTGCGCCTTGGCCAGCAGATCGCGAATGCCCGCGAGCCGCTCCCCCTGCGTGACGACCTCCAGGCTCAGCATCCAGATCGCCCGCGACTCGGGGATCGAGCGGATGACGTTCGCCCACGTCTCCCGGAACCGCTCGATGCCGCTGCCCTCCGCGACACGCGCCGCGCCGACCGCACCCTCGAACCCGTCGCCCATCGGTTCGATGAGCGCGACGTACGCCTCGACGAGCAACGCGTCTTTCGAGCCGTAGTGGTAGCCGATGGACGCCAGGTTGGTCCCGGACTCCTTCACGATGTCGCGCGCCGTCGTACGCACGAACCCCTTCTCCAGCAGGCAGCGCTTGGCGCCTTCGAGCAGATCCTCACGGTGTCCCATACCGGCCAGCGTACTCCCGATCCATACGGACGTCCCAGACCGCCGTCTTACACACCCGTACTAGACAAGCGTTTAAGACGCTCGTACAGTTCTCGTCATGACGAACTCGACGCACGAACAAGCGAATTCGGCGGTCCCCGAGCGCGCGGGCCGCAAGGAGTGGACCGCGCTCGCCGTCCTGATGCTGCCGCTGCTCCTGGTCTCGATGGACGTCTCGGTCCTCTACTTCGCGGTCCCCGCGATCAGCGCCGACCTGGAGCCCAGCGGCACCCAGCAGCTGTGGATCTTCGACATCTACGCGTTCGTGCTCGCAGGTCTGCTGATGACGATGGGCTCGCTCGGCGACCGCATCGGCCGCCGCAAACTCCTCATGATCGGCGCCCTCGCCTTCGGCGCGGCCTCCCTGACCGCCGCCTACGCCAACAGCGCCGAGCTCCTCATCGCGGCCCGCGCGGTCCTCGGCATCGGCGGCGCGACCCTGATGCCGTCCACGATGGCCCTCGTCCGCACGATGTTCCGCGACGCCGGGCAGCGCGCGAAGGCGATCGGCATCTGGTCCGGCGTGATGGTCGCCGGTATCGCGCTCGGCTCGGTGATGAGCGGTGTCCTCGTCGAGCACTTCTGGTGGGGCTCGGTCTTCCTGGTCAACCTGCCCGCGATGGTGCTGCTCCTGGTCCTCGCCCCGGTCCTCATCCCGGAGTCCAAGGACCCGAAGCCGGGCCGCTTCGACCTGCTGAGCGTGCCGCTGTCCATGGCCGCCGTACTGCCCGTCGTCTACGGCCTCAAGGAGATCGCCGCCGAGGGCCTCGAACCCGCGTACGTCGCCTCGCTCACCGTCGGACTCGTCTTCGCCGCCCTCTTCGTCCACCGCCAGCGCACCACGGCGTCCCCGCTGATCTCCCCGGCCCTCTTCCGTGGCCGAGGCTTCGCCCCCGCCGTCCTCCTGAACCTCATCTGCTCCCTCGCGATGATGGGTTCGGCCTACTTCACCACGCAGTACCTGCAGTCCGTCCTCGGCAAGAGCGCCATGGAGGCCGCCCTGTGGGCGCTGCTCCCCTCGGTCCTCATCGGCTTCGCCGCACCGGTCGCCACGGCTCTGGTGCAGCGGGGAATGAACCGCGCCTACGTCGTCTCGTCCGGCTTCGCCGTCTCGGCGTGCGGATACGGCCTGCTGACCCTCATCGGCACCGACTCGATGTGGACGGTCCTCGCCGGTGCCGGGCTCCTCGCCTGCGGCGCCGTGGTCGTCGGCTCGCAACTCACCGACCTGGCCCTCGGCTCGACCCCCACCGAGAAGGCGGGCTCCGCGTCCTCGCTCCTGGAGACGGGCCAGGAGTTCGGCGGCGCCCTCGGAATGGCGCTGCTCGGCTCCATCGGCAACGCGGTCTACCGGAACGAGATCCCGGACTCGGCCCCGGCCGAGGCCCACGAGACGCTCGGCGGCGCCCTTGCGGTGGCCGGGCACCTGCCGGACAAGGCGGCCTCGGCGCTGACCGACGCGGCCCGCGAAGCATTCACCAGCGGCATGCACGTCGCGGCGCTCACCGGGGCGGCGGTACTGCTGCTCGCGGCGGCCCTGGCGGCGGTGACGCTGCGGCGGGTCACGCCGACAAAGGCCCCCGCGGAGCCGGAACCCGCGAAGGTACTCGCTTGATACCGCAAGACAAACGCCGGACGGGCTGGAGAATTCCAGCC
>NZ_JBHTSF010000128.1:0-26078 GCF_042795295.1 Streptomyces sp. NPDC056486 | reverse complement strand
GGCCAGGCGGCCGGGCCCTCTCTGTGCGCAGTACCGTGCAGCACCACGTGATCAGGTCTCGCGCTGGAACTTACGCCAGGTCTGAGACGGGGTAGGGGCCTCCCCAGTCCCATGCCCCGTCATCGTCGAGGTCTGCCATGAGGATTTGGTCCTCGTCGCCGTCGTTCAGCTTCTGCCGTACCTTGCTGATCTTCACCAGCAACGCGATGTGAAAGGTGCCCGGCACGGGCGGCACCGTGCTGTGGAGTTCTTTGCCCGGCGCATGGTCCTGGTGAACGATGTGGAGCGTCTTTTGAGACCGCAGAGTTGCGGTGACTCCATTGCCGTCTGTAGCCAGATCGGTGATGTCGTCAGTGCGGACGAGCGTCGACTCGTCAGCGAAGCGAGAGCTCGGCCCGAGCACCCAAATATCTGTCATCTCATCCCCCCGTAGAGCTCATCATTGTGGCGGCTACCGCATCCGTCCTCTACGCGCTGCGGCTGCTCATGATCTCGTCGTATACCTGTTCTGTCTCTGGCTCCATCCCCACGTCAAGACGCTGGTTCACACCTCTGAGCGTCTCGTACGCGGTGCGCACGCCCCGGTGGTTGGCTGCCTTGTCCTCGATGAGCATCCAGTCCTGATAGAGCAACTCGGCGCTGTCGTCGATGTCCAGCCCGATGCGTACGGCGCGGCGGGCGGCGTCCAGGTCGGGGCGGGGCGCGGTGCTGTGCCAGGTCGCCAGGGTGTGGGCAACATCGGTCACGCGGACCAGTATTTCCTGTATGCGGGCGGCGGCCCATGTGAGGTCGGCGCCGTCGAACGGTCGGCCGCGGACGAGGCCGAGGGCAGTCTCCAGGTCGGCAATTCCGGTGGTGGGGCCCTTGGCGAGTCCGCGCTTGGCGAGCTGCTGGAATCGGTCCCAGTCGGACCGGACCTTGGGTGACAACCGGTACGTGCCGGTGCGGCCCTTGGGGAGGTAGAGGTTTCCGTCCGCGTCGGCGCCCAATCGGTTCCGCAACTCGGAGATACGAACCTGCAGCGTCTGCTTGGACCAGGGGCTACGGGGGTCCATCGCTTCGCGCGCGGTGTCGATGGTGCAGCCGTCGGGCTTGAAGTGCAGGAGTGCGGCGAGCAGGGCAAGTTTGAAGCCGTGGCCGCTGGCCTGGATACCGGTGACGGTGACCGGACCGAGGATCTGGATTTCCGGGGCGTCGGGGTCGAGGTCCGTGGGGTCTTCAGTGTCCGGCTCGGTGCCCTCCGCCGTGGGCGTGGCGAGATTCCGCGGAGTGGCTGGCAGAGTGCCGGCGGCATCGGCCGGGTTCTCCTGCGGGGCGCCGGGGGTGAAGACCTGTACGGAGCTGGGTGAGGTAGTGGCGTCGGCCGCTGCGCTCAGCGCCGTGAACGGCGCCTGAGGTACGACTGTCAGTCCTGCGAAGGCGCCCGCCGGGGAGCGGCCACTCGACGAGTCCCGCGCATCGAGCGGGCCGGGCGGCACGAGCTGCCATGAACCCTCGGCGGCGCGTGCCGGTTCCTCGGCCGTGTGCAGAACCTCAAGAAATTCGCGGTACTCCTCCTGCGTCAACGACCCCCGCGCGATCACGTCGCTATCAAGGGCGTCGAGACGCTGGGGGGCCTCCGCACCAGCCGTTAGGCATTCGGCATCGGGGAAGGCGCCGCGTGCCCCCTTGGCGGGGAGCACCAGGGCGACGGGAAGGTCTCGGGCCGTGGCGAGGGCGTCGGCCAGGTGCTGGGCGTCGTGCGGGGTGGCCTCGGCTGCACAGATCAGCAGCCACGGCAGCGGATCGGGCTGTTCGTCGTCCTGCGTCTGTTGGTGGTAGTCCAGGAGGAGCTCGCCGAGCTCGCTCTGTGCGGCGCGCAGGTGCGGGACGACGCGCATGCGCCCTTGGGGCAGTAGGGCGGGCAGTTCGCTGCCCAGGCCGACGGTGAGGATCTCGGCGTGGTCACACCATGCGCTGGTGGCGGCTTCCAGGGCGATGACGCGGGCGGTGTCGCGGACATCCTCGTCGTCTCCGTCGAGCAACAGGCAGCGCACGGCGGGCAGGTTGAGCAGCATCTGGCTGCCGTCGGGCTCGGTGCCGAGGGTGACCAGGCCCGGGTAGGGGGCCGGGGTGTCGTGGGCCTCGGTCGAGGTCAGCAGTGGGTGCGTCTCGTCGAGCTTCCAGCGGCCGTCAGCTGCCGCCGTGAACGGGGCGAGGGGCTCGGCGGCCTCGGTATCGAGTAGGAGCTCCACGGTGCGGGCGGTGACCCTCGCGCCGCGCACGGCGGGCAGGTCCAGGTTCTGGCGGGCGGCGTGATGGCCCAGGGTCCGCAGCGCGCGGTCGAGGAGGTCGACGCTGCCCGGTTCGGCGCTTGCCTCCAGTACCTGCTCAAGTCGGACGCCCTCGGCGGGCATGGCGATGGTCTCGCCCGGCTTGCGGCGGCGGCGCTGCAGCAGTCGTTTGACGCCGAGCGCGGCGAGCAGGCAGCCCGCCAGGAGCAGGCCGATCCCGGCGACTTCGCGTACGCCGACCTCCGACTCGTCCGAATCGGCGGACGCCGCAGGCTCCCGTTCGGGAACGCTCGGCTGTGACGGCTGTGACGGCGAGGGGTTGGCAGGCTTCGCGGTGGGTGCCGATGGCGACGCGGCCGGTTCCTTCGGCTTCGCCGACGGCTTCGGTGCTGCAGGCGGCACGTGCTCCTCGCGATCGCTCCCCTGATCCCTGTCGTCCTTCGGCGGCTGCGCGGTGTCCGGCTTCTCGCGGTCCTGGTCCGGTCGGCTGGAGTCAGCAGCGCCGGGCCCCTGCTCCGGGTCGGCCTCGTCGTTGCTGCCGCCGGGTGCCTTCGCGTCCGGCTTCGCGGTGTCGGAGGGCTTGTCCGGTTCAGTGGGAGCGGCGGGCTGGGGGATCGTGAGCTTCCAGCCCGCGCGGAGCTCGTCGGGGTCGGTAAGGGTGGCTCCGTCGGACTGCGGGGCGTTGCGGTTCTCCTCGAAGATCCTCGGGTATTCGGCGCCGTCGCCCAGTTCCTTCTCGGCGATGCCCCACATGGTGCCGCCGGGCGTAACGGTGACGCTGCGCGCCTCCTGCTGCGGGGCCGGGGTGTTGGCGTGCTCGGCGGTGGTCTCGGGCATGCGCAGCTGCCAACCCGGCTGCAGGAACGTGCTGGCGTGGAAGGCGCTGCCGTCGACCATGGTGCGGCCGTTGTTCAGCTGGGCGATGTCGCGCCAGCGTTCACCGTCGCCGAGCTCCTTCTCGGCGATGCTCCACAGGCTCTCGGCCGGGCGCACGTCCCGGACGGTGTACGTGGGTGCCCCGTCGTCCACAGTGGTTGCGGCACGGGCCGCGGGCATCGGCTGGGGTGTCTGCGGGGCCTGTTGAGCTTGGTGGCTCGCGGCGACGGGCGGGACGGCGTTGGCGGGGCTGGCCAGGGCGGTGCTGGTGGGCAGGAGGACCAGGATGCTGCCGACCAGGACGGCCGCCAGCCGTTGGGAGGATCCCAGCCCGCGCGGTGCCCGCCATTCGCGGCCGCGGAGTTGGGCCGGGATCTCCCGCAGGGTGCAGAACGTGAATTGAGCCCACCCGAGCCACGCCACCGCGACGAGTACCAGGAGGAAGGCGCCGCCGGTGTCCTGCCGGTCCAGCAGATGGGACAGATCATCGTGACTGGTCTCCCACACGACCGGGGTGACCTTCACGAGCAGCAGCGGCAGGCCTGCGATGGCAGCGGCCAGGACGGCGAGGCTGGCCAGGGCACGCAGCACCGCGGCGAGGGTGCGGCCTGGGCCGGTGGGTGCGGCGTTGGTGCGCATCACGGTCCTTCGGGTGTGGTGACGCCGTGCAGGAGGGTGGCCTCCCCGTGCCCGGTCACGGCCATCGAGCCGATGCCCGCGACGGACAGGAATTTGGTGGCGTAGCTGTCGTTCGTGGTGACGGTCAGCGTCTTGCCGTCGGCGGAGACGATGGCGGTTCCGGCGATGCCCGCGGAGCTCAGGTAGGCCTGTGCGGCGGCCTGGGCGGCTTGCGGGTCCACGGTGATGGCCTCGCCGGGCACGGCCTGGGCCGGGTCGATGGCCTGTCCGCCTGCGCGTGCGGCCTCGGTGGCGATGAAATCTGCGCTCTCAGTGGCGCGCATCTTGCCGCCGCCGTCGATGGCCAGGCCGATAATGCCGAGCAGCGCGATCACGCAGACCGCCACGAAGACGGTGATGCCGCCGCGGTCGTCAAACCGGGATGCTGCAGGCCGCAACCGGGGACGTGTCATCTCAGCCCTGCCCCCTCTGCCTGTACTGATCAACAACTGATGTGGCTGTTGCCTCCAAGGTGCGGGCCCCGGGGGCGCCGGGCAGTAGAAGGTCCGACAGGTTGACGGTGCAGCGCACCGTCGCGGAGACGGTGGCCACCTGACCGATCGGCACGTTCAGCCCGCCGGTGTTCACGGTCACGCTGGTGCTGGCGCAGGAGATGCCCTGATCGTCCAGGGACTCCGTCGCCGCCGTGCGGGCTGCGCCCTGGGCGTCGGCCGCGGTGCGGTGGATGGAGGCCTCGCGCGCCGCGTCCTGCGCCGCCGCGTCGATCTTGGATCCGGACATGACCAGGCGGCCCCCCGCGATCGCCAGGCAGACAAAGACCAGGAGCGCGGGTAGCACGATGGACGCCTCAACGGCGACGCTGCCCGCGTCACGGGGCGCGGAACGGGCCCTGCAGAACACCGATTTCACTCCCCTGGGACGGTCCAGCGCTCGACCGGACCGGATGCGGACTGGGTGATGCGCAGGCCGGGCACGCCCGGCAGCATCGACTGCGCCGTACCCGACACCTGAACGCGCACCCGCTCGCCGGTGCTGCCCGCCGCCACGCTGGAGCCCATGAGACTGTCGCCAGCAGTACGGGAGAGCACTTCTCGGGCACGCTGCGCACCGTCACCGGGCCCGGCCTGGTAGGAACGGGCCGCGCTCAATCCCTCGCGGGCGGCGGTGAGCGCGATCTCGCGGGCGAAGTACCACATCGAGGCCTGGATGACGGCGATCGCGACGAGCAGCACGAACGGAAAGATGATCGCCATCTGGATGGAGGAATCCCCCCGGTCATCCCGCCACATCGGGCCGCTTCCCCGAGCGGTGGGGAGTGGTATGCGCCGCTGCATCAGATGCCGTTCAGCTTGCCGTTGTACTTGGCGACGATCACCGCAATCGTCCCGGCGATGACAAGCGCGCCAGTCACGGAAGCCACCCAGATGATGACCGTGGTGATGCTGATGTCGCCGCGCTCCGGGCGCTTCTGCGCCTCCTCCAGGCGGGCGCCAAGCTCGCGGACGAGACGGTAGGTGCGGTGGGCGGTGTACTTCATGGATGTCAGCTCCAACGTCTTTCGATCAAGTGGTCAGCATGCGGATCACTGCGGGGAACGCCATCAGCAGCATCACCTGCACCGCGAGGAGCGCCCCGGGGGCGGTCATCTTCTCGCTCGCGGCGTTCGCCTCGGTCGCCTGAGCGGCCAGCAGTTCGGGGTTGAGCGCGGCGCTACGGGCCCGCAGTTGCTTGTAGACGGCGGCCCCATCGGTCGAGGAGCCGCGCATCATCTCCGCCAGGTCCCCCAGGACCGGCAGGTCGTACTCCTCTTTGAGGTTCGTGAGCGCCTGCCACGGGGGGATCTTCTCCAGGCGGGCCCGCATCAGTGCGCCCTGGACATAGACGAAGGGCCAGCCGCGGCCCACCTCTGCCGCCTTTTCCAGGGCCGTGGTGGGGCCGGCATCCGATGCCCGCTTCAGGGCGACGAGTTCGAGATAGGCCGCCATAGCGTGCGCGAACTCCTCCCGCGCCCGCTTGGCCTTGTCACGTACCGACAGGTCCGGGGTGATCCACAGCAGCCCCGCAACGATCAGCCCGAACACGGCCGGGACGTAGAACGGGAGCGAGACGCCCGCCAGGATCCAGGGGATCGAGACCACGACGGGGCACAGCAGCCCCGAGGCGGCCAGCGCTGCCTTCTGCAGCATGAAGCGGCCCGGCCCCTGCCCCAGCAGGGCCAGGTTCTGCGTGGGGATGCGCACGCCCGGCAGCCGTCCCAGGCGGGCCAGCAGCCAGCGCCCCCACACCTCGTCACGGTCCAGGACCGGCTCGGGCAGACCGGCCAGACTGCTCTGCTCGGTGCGCTGCAGAGCCACCGCCAGGGCGGGCTGCGGGCGCAGCAGTTCACGCGTGAGCAGCGCGAGCCCGCCGCCGACGGCAGCGCCCGTAAGCACCATGGGCATGATGTTCATCGGGCACCCGCCATCTCGGTGACGTGATCGGGTGTCGTGACCGTTGCGGGCAGCCGCACCGTGCTGCGCGGGTCACGGGTGAGGAACCGCGGAATACGCCGGTAGTGGGCCAAGTGCCGCATGAGCGCCAGCGTCCCGATGAACCCGACCGTGAGCATCCCCAGCACCAACTGACCCAGCAGCGTGGAGTACGGGGCCGTGTAGGACGGCACGAAGAACCCGGCCACGATCACCCCGAGGGTGATGATGACCATCCACCGCATCGTGGTGCGCGGCTTCTCGCGGTCCGCTTCCGTGTCCCGCTTGCCCGCCACCTCCGAGCGCACCGTGCCCGCCAAGTCCTCCAACGCCTGCGCCAGGCCGGGCCCACGGTCAGAAACCGACAGAATCAGCGCCGCCACGACCTTGTCAGCGGTGATGTCATCGAGCTCGTCGCCGAACGCCCGCAGCGCCTCATCCGGACGCCAGCCCATATGCAGCCGGTCCGCGAGCGTGCCGATCTGCTCGGCGAGCTCCTCCGGCGCCCCCTTCCGGCTGGTGATCATCGCCTGTTCCAAACCCATGCCCAACCGCAGCAGCCCGGCCAGCCGCTGGGTCCACTCACTCAGGCCCTCCAGCTGTCCGATGCGCACCTTGGCCGCCTGCGCCGGAGACAGCAGCCACGGCACGCCGATGACGGCCACACCGATCAACAAAGCAGCCGTGAAATTCCCGGAGAGGAGCCAGATGACCAGCCACAGCACCACGGCGGCACCGGCCTGGGTGCGCCGCCGCATCTGCGACTCCTGCGTACCGGCCTGCCACGCACTCACGCCCTGCCGCAGCCGCCATCCGGCGCGCGAATCCTGCTTTGGCTCGGTGGTACCGACCACACCCCACACGAGAGCCGCCAGACCGCCCGCCGTCACCATGCCGGACACCAGCGCCCACACCAACGTCATGCGCTGCTCACCACCTTCAGCGGCAACGGCTGCGCCCACGCCCCATAGGAGTGCTGCAGCAGCTCGGAGTTGAAGCCCACGCGGCGCAGCTCGTCGATGCACTCGGGGTGCGTGCCGGTGGGGACCGCCCGCTCCTCGCCAACCGTGCGGTTGGGGGCGAAGATGTCGTTGGTCGCCGGGCGACCGCTCTCGGCGACGCCCGTGATCTCCACGATGTGGGAAACGAATCGGTGACGCCGTCCCCCGATCTTCGTCTCGTCGATCATGGAGACGAACACGATGAAGTCCAGGCCGTTGGCGATCTGCCGGTAGGCGAGCCGCTCGGACAGGTTGGGCTGGGTCAGGGCATACAGCTCGGCGATCCGGTCAAAGACGATGTCGGGACGCCGGGCATGGATGGTGCACAGGTTGCCGCCCGCACCGTTGGTCAACGCCTGCATCATGGCCACGACTTCCGGACCACGCACCTCGCCGACGACCATCCGCTCCAGCGACATACGCAGCGCGGGGTGCATCAGGTCAAGCAGCGTCACCTCACCGGCACTGCGCCCGCTGGCGCTCACCTCGCCGTTGCCCTCGCGAGCAACGAGCGAGAGAGCTTGGCTGTGGTATCCGTCCTCGTGGGCGAACAGCTCGTCCTCGGTCTGGATCGTGGCGAATCGCTCACCCGGGTCGAGCTCCTTGAGCAGTGAGCGCAGCAGGGAGGTCTTACCCGCCTTCTGCTTCCCGGCGATGATCACGTTTTTCTCGGCCTTCACACATGCCCGCAGGAATTCGACCAGGATCGGGTCAATGGTGCCGAGCTCGACCATGCCCTCCAGGTCCGCGCTCCGAACTCGGTGGCGGCGGATCACCGCGTACGTAGTAGGGCTGACATCCGTGATGGCCTGCAGCCGCGACCCGTCTTTCAACGACAGGGCCAGCAGCGGGTTAGCCGTCGAGATGGTCCGCTCTCCGTGCCCGGAGTCGCGGGCCAGCTCGCGCAGGAGCTCCAGGAGCTCCTCCTCGGAGTCCGCGATCGCACCGACCCGCTGACGCTCCCCGTCCCCGTAATCGAGCCACACCTCGTCAGGGCCATTGATGAAAATGTCCTCGACCCGCGGGTCGTCCAGGTAAGGCTGCAGACGACCCGCACGGAACAACAAGTCATACACCGCGCGCCGCAGCGCATCGTCCTCGACCGCGGTCGGACTCACCCCGCGCTCGGCAGCCGCGGCACTCGACCACAGCGCCACCTCGTCATTGATCCAGCCCAGACAGCGCTGCTCCTCGCTCGCCTTGTCCAGCGTCGGCTCGCTCTTGAGCAACTCCTCGCGCTTCCTGGCGACCAGCGCCTTAATCTGCTGGGCCACCTTCTGATCTACCAGCGCGCGCGGCACCCCCGCGCCGGGCGCCGGCACCTGAGTCCCGGACGAGGCGCGGTCTGCAGGGCGACCGTTCGCCCAACGGGCGCTGAGAGGCTGGCCGTTGACTTGGGGGCGCACTGTCGGGTCAGTGTGCACCGGCCTAGCGCGCATTGTTCTCCTCCAGTCCGGGCGGCCCGGCGAACCGGGGTGCCAGCCGGGCGCGGCGCAACGCGGCCCGCTGCTCCAGGACCGTGCACGCCGAGCGGGCGGCCTTCATCAGGGACGTTCTCGTGAAATTGCGGGGCTGCTCCGCCCCGTCGGAGAGGACTCGGGCTTCGCGCGGCGCGTAGGGCAGCGTGGCCACCACCGGGGCACGCAGCACCCGCTGCACCTCTCCCGCGGGATTGGGGCCCTCGTCGATCATCAAGATCCCCACGTTCCCGACGCGTTCCTCCAGTGCCTCAATGCGGGTCTGCGCCGCCTGCAAGCTACGGACCGTATTGCGGACGACGACCAGCAGGGCGTCCGCGCGCTGCGCGAGCACCGCCGAGGGGCCAAAGGCCCCGTTGCGGCCCAGGTCGATCAAAACGTCGTGGGCTTGCGCGGGCTGCTCGCCGATACCGGAGAACAAGCGGGCCAGGTCCTCCCACGCCGGGCCGAGACCGGCCGACTGGGCGGGGTTGGTCACGCCGGGAAGAACCAGGCGGTCACGGGTCTCCTGCTTTCCGTCCTCGGCGCTCACATCGATCAGCTGCCGCCAGAACGCCTCGACCATCTCGCCCTTGCGTGAGGCGACCGACAGGTTCCGCAACCCGTAGCGGTCGCCCAGGCTGCCCTGCAGCAGCCCGTACAGCACAGCACCACCGTCCGGGTCGCACTCGGCGAGCACCATCTTGCGGCCCGGCTGCAGCGGCCAGGACAGCAACAGCGCCAGCGCGCTCGTCGTCACCCCCGGCGAACCGCTGCATCCCGCCAGCGCGATCACGCTCACTTCTTGCCGCCCGGCGCATCGATCACCAGACGCACGCTGTCCGCCGACACCCACGCGGCCAGACGCGACGCGTCCGCGGCCTGCGTCGCGACGTCGACCACCACCACACCGGTACCGGGTGCGGCCTTGCCCGCCTTCACCACGCGGGCCGCGATCGACTCGGGCGTCTGCGACTCCTTCGCGTCCGCTGCCTCTTCGCCCTGAGCGGCAACGTGCTTCAGGCTCAGCTTCTGCCCCGGAACCAGTGCTGTGGCAGGGACCTGCTCGGGCTTCAGCCCGATCGGCACCAGCTGCTCACCGGCATTGACCAGGGACCGGGACGTCACCTGTGAGCGATTGAGCAGCGAGCCCGGCCGCAGCTCCACCGCGGCCCGCTTGCCCACGATCGAGTCGAGGTCCGAGGCCTTGACCGCTTTGACCGCCGGGTCCAGAGCGATGGACGCCTGCCCCAGATCCGCCTCGGTCAGGACCTCACCGACCTGCACGTCACGTGTCACCGTCACAACCTGCGTACGGTGCCCGGCCTGCATCACCAGCACCACAACGCCCGCTCCACCGGCAGCGATCAGCGCCAGCGACAACGCGATCACACCCGGCCTGCGCCGACGTGCGGACACCCGCGGCGGTGCGACGGGACCGGACGGCTGCCCTTGCGCCGGGATGCCGGCCACTGCGGGCCCGGCGGCGCGTTCCTTTGTCTTGCTCACGTTCATCCCTCCGAAGGGGCGCTATCCGACGACCTGGACTTCGCCGACCGCCACCTGAACCTGCGTCTCACGGACCTCGGTCAACTCCCCCGCTTCACCGCCGCCACCGGTGACCTGCCAGTCGATGGCCCACGTCGACGTCGCGTTCAACTCGAACTTCCCGCCGGGGGCCTTCGCAGAAGTCTTGGTGTAGCGGTGGCCGCAGCTCGGCGAGTCCGTCATGCCGTACGACTTCTTGTAAGGCGTCCCGGGCCCAGTGCACGTCTCCGTGGCGCCGTCCCCCAACCGCCAAACGATCTTCTTCACCTTCGCCGTCGCGGTGACCGTCACGCCGCCTGCCGTGGCCGACGCTGTGTTCGGCCCGTACGTGGTCGGCGACTGGTGCACCCACAGCCACAGCGGCACCCCCACCACGTACTTCCCTGCCGCGCGTGGACTGGCAACGTCAGGGCCAACGAGCTTCATCTTGTCGACGGCCGTCTGCGCAACGACAGCAGGGTCAATCTGTGGCGGGGCTTCGCCCTCAGCGACTCCAAACCCAATAGTCGGAGCGTTCTCACCCTCCGCGGTCTTGCAGGTTCGGGTATACGCGGTCTTGCCTTCACCCTGGTACCACTGGCTGCCGGGAGGAGGCTGCTCCTCCATGCGCTCCACTGTGCATTTCGAAGGCTTGCCGCCGCCTCCACGAGACTTCCCCTGCCCCTTGCCGGAGGAGCCGGGCAACTCTCTTGCTGGCGTTTCATCTGTCGTGGCCTCACACCGGATCCTGATACTTGTGCTGGTGCAGCCGCTAGAAACGGGCTGGGCCACGGCCACAGCAGGCAGAAGAGTCAGTACGCTCACGGCGCCGATAGCCGTACTCAGCAGGCGCGGTCCTGCGGCTTTTCGACAACGATCTTCCACTGCTTCCCCCACTTCTCGGCCTGGATCTCCGTCACGTAGCTCTTGAGCCTGTCCTCAGGCATCGCTACGGCCTTGCCGGACTTGCGGTAGACGAACTTCCAGTTGCTGGTGTCCACGCAGTCGGTCAGTTCTGCCGAAGGAACCTTCTTGTCCAGCTTGATGCCGGTCACCTTGACCTCATGGGTGGGCTCGCCTGTCGTGACGATGCCCTTCTCCTTGAGGCCCTTGAGGTCGTTCTTCGTCTGAGCCCAAGCCAACGCAGCGCTGTATGTCGACAGCTTGGTGCCCTTGGGATCCGCCTTGGCGTAGGCCTTAACCTGCTCATCCCACATCCGGGCGTACGCGTCCGTTACAGCCTTCTCGGCTACCTCGCGCGAACTCAACGAGGGCTCGCTTGTCGCTGAAGGGCTAGACGATGACGCCGACGGGCTCGTCTCGGGGGCCTTGCCTTCGTCACTGTTGTCCGAGGAGCCGCATGCCGTCAGAGTCACCGCGGCGCAGAAGGCGACACCTGCCGCCACCGTCCGATTTCGGAAGCGAACAGCGGCATATTCCGTCAGTCGTTCAGCGGGCTTCACGGTGCCTCCCCGTATGTCTGTGTTGTGAACAAGCGGCTTGTGTAGGCGTAGCGCTGGGCGCTGGGCGCCTGCGCAGCATGGTCAAGCTGCGGTGATGCAATCTGTAGCGAAGAGGCTACGCATATGCCTTACAACTTCCCAACGGCTATCGGAATTTAAAGGTTCGCAACTCGGGGCGTTTTAGGTCACAACGAATCACAAAGGTCGACAAGTTGCTCTATGCGTATGTGACTTCGCGGCCTCGATCTCGCGACAGTGGGTGTTCCGTCGTCATCTCGTGGGCTCCCAGTCGCCGCTGTGGAGTTCGAGGAGCACCTGGGCGCTCCGCCCGTCCTCTTCTCGCCCCGAGGGATCGGTGCCGGCCCAGACGAGCCGGACGCGCACGCGGTCTGTGTCGCCGCTCGCTGTGCGAGCGATCCCGGCCTGGATGCGGACGTCTTGGTATGGCGCGCGCAGTGCCTGATCCCCGAAGTACTTGGGCCACTGACCGCGGTCCCTTCCTGTGGTCTCGGCCCGCCAGATCCGGGAGGCGAGGGTGACGAGTTCCTTCTCCTGTGCGCGGGGCAGGTCGGCGGGCGAGGCGCGGTCTAGCAGCTGCTGGACGGCGTAGTCACCGGCGGGGCCATCTCCGGGAACCATTGCGTCCGTGGACGGCTGCACGGTTCTGGTGGGTTCCTTGCTGGGCTTCGGGGAGTGCTCGGCGGCCGGGGTGCTCGATGCTGTCGCACGCGTGGGGTGGGGCGTGGCTGTGGTGGCCGGGGCTTTGTTGTTGGCGACGTCGCCTGTCCGTGGTGCGGTGTCCGGGCGGAGGAGGGCGAGGCCGAGCAGTACGCAGGCGGCACCGGCCAGGAGCGGCAGGACGTAAGTGGGCTTCCGGGTCGAGGAGTTGGTGTTCATAGGAGGCGGGCACCTCCGGCGTAGCCGTGATCCCAGATCTGTTCGGTCCGCACGTGGGTTCCGGGCTTGGCGGCGTTGACCATCTGTCCGCCGCCGAGGTAGATGCCGACGTGGTAGATCCCTCCGCCGTTCGCGGCGAAGAACACCAGGTCGCCGGGGTTGAGGGCGCCGACGCCTCGGCTGGCGGGGATGCGTTTGCCGCTCTTGGCCTGGGCGGCTGCGGTGCGTGGCAGGTTGATGCCGACCTGGGCGAAGGCGTAGGTGGTCAGTCCTGAGCAGTCGTAGCCGGTGATGGCCGCGCCGGATTTGCCGCTTGGGGTGCAGCAGATGCCGGGGCTGGGGCCCTTGGCGGTGCCGCCGCCCCAGGAGTAGGGGGTGCCCTTCTCGCCGAGTGCGGCCTTGATGACGGTGCGGGCATCGCCCGTGGCGTCTTGGTCAATCTGAATTGTGCCGTTGCCGAGTTGGCTGTACCGGTCGATGTGTCCAAGGACGTCGGCCACATAGGCGTCACTGTGGTTGTACTGAAAGATCGCGGCCTTGAGCTGGCTCCGGTCGGTGAGGTTGCGCCCTTTGCCGCAGAGGTAGACCGCGGCGCCCAGGGCGGCGTCGTCCGCGTTGTGGGGGTCCTTGGCTCCGTCACCATTGGCGTCACGGCCGCTGCCCTGCCAGGTCGCGGGCAGGAACTGGAAGGGTCCCACCGCCCGCTCGGCGTCGGCCGTGCCATCCCATTTGCCGCCGTCGGTGTCCTGAAAGACGCTCGTGTTCCCGCCAGCCCCTGACCCGTTGAGCACGACTCCCAGGATCCTCGGGCGGATGTCGCCGTTGGCCGCGACCTTCCTGCCACCCGCATGGTTGGACTCGATCTTGGCGATCCCCGCCAAGATCGACCATCGCATGCCCTTGCACTTGGGTACCTCGTCCGGCAGGAGGGATGCCGCGTTCTGATAGGCGGCGAGCATCCGCTGGGGGATGCCGGACACCTTGCCGACGGTCTCCATCGCGGGCGTGGTCGGCTCGCGGGCGATCATGACGAACACGAGCATGACCGGGCAGAGCAGCAGGCCGAGCAGGATGGTGACGCATCCGAACCGCTTCATGCGTCACCCCGTCCATCTGGATCCCGGGGACGGCCGAAGACGATTTCGTCCCAGGTGGGTACGCCCTCGCGACGCTCACTCTCGCCTGTACCTTCGCGCCGCGGCGCCTCGAAGAGAGGGCCGGGCTCCTCCCCCGCGCCCGGCTCCCACGGGAAGGTGGGCATCCAGACGTCGTCAGGCACGTGGCCTTCCGGGGTGGCGGGGCCGCCGAAGTATCGGGGCCTGCCGGTGTCGTCGAGCCAGGTGTCTTGCCAGTCGTGCAGCCGGGTGGCGTTCTGGATGGGCTGGGCCACGGCCTCGTAGGTGCGGCGTACGGGACTGGTGATGTCATCCAGTCCGGCGCGGGAATCGGCCTTCCACTTGGCGGCAACGTTGCCGTAGTGGGCTCCCTGGCGACCGACTTCCTGGCTGATGTCGTCGGTCAGTTGGCTCTTGGCGCGGCGGACCCGGGTCCACGTGGCCGGCAGGCCGACGGTGCTGTAGTACGCCGCCTTGCTGGTGCCCACCAGGACCCGGCCGCCACGCGTGCGCTTGAGGCCCGCTTCGAGGCGCGTGCCGATGGGGTGGATGCCGCCCTGCCCGCCGCCGCTGATCACTTTCCCAGTGCGGCCGTCGATGACGGTCGGCTGCGGCTTTCCGTCCGGGCCCACCGGGCTCGTCTTCTGGTGCGCGCGGGGCGGGCCGATCAGTGCGGTGTGCGCGGCGCGCAGGCCGAGCTGCACGGGCGCGAAGGCGCGGCGGCCCTCGGCGCGGGCTTCGGCGAGGAACGCGCCGGGGTGGCCGGGCATGCCGGTGGGGTCGCTCAACGCGTTCATGCTGGCGGCGAGTCCGGCGTGCCGGTTCATGAAGCTGAGGTGCGCGGAAGAGCCGCCCGCTCCGGCGCTGCCGCCGTAGCCGAGGGAAGAGATCGCGGAGGCGGTGGCGGCGGCCTGCTCGCCCATCATGTGGCTGCCGCCGATCTTCGCGAAGCGCATGCGCTGCGCGAACCGGCGCCCCATCCCATCACCGCTGCGCAGCATCTTGCGGTGCAGGGCGAGTGCGGTGATAGCCAAGCCGTCCAGCATGAAGAGGCGTTCGAGCATAGGAGTGCTGTTGTCGGTCAGGAGCGCTTGGGCGGCGACACCGAACAGCGGGATGAAGACGGAGACGCCGAACAGGACGATCGCGGCCGAGGCGTAGATGCCCAGCCACTTCCACAGCGCGGCCCGGTTGGGTCCGGGCAGCAACGCCCAGGCGAGAACCCCGAGAGCGACGACAGAGGCGACGACGCACCCGAACTGCGCGGCAAGCATGGCGAAGGCCATGGAGATGATGACTGCGCCGATGATCAGTGAGGCGATCAGGACCATGACTGCGCCGAAAACGCGTGACCAGGACATCTCGTTCATGTATGCGGCAACGGCCTCCCCCTCCTCCCCCTTCTTCTCCATCGCGTCCACCGTGCCGAATTTGCCCTGTCCCTTTTGGCAGTACTTATTGGCGGGGCCCTTGATGTGGTCGCACTTGTCACCGGCGCTGCCCGGCTTGGGCGGGCTGATCCTGTCCTTGTGCGGCTTGTAGAGCGGACTGTCCTTCTCGATGATCCGGCCGTACTGCAGGAGCATGTACGGCTGGACCACGAGCGTGGTGGTCAGGGTGCGTGTGATCGGCTTGGAGACGTCCGCGGCGATCGGCTTGCGTTCACCGGTCAGACAGACTTGCTTGGCAGGCCCGGCGATCGCATCGCATGCCTTCTTGTCCTTGGCCGACTTGCCGCCGCTGCTGGCGTCCTCGGCGTTGGCCTGGCGGCAGGCGTTCTGCGCGGCCCCGGCGATCATGTCGCACGGGTCGGCGCCCTTGGCCTTGTCGCCGCCGTTGGCGGTGATGGTGGCCGCCTCCAACGCGGCTCGCTGGGTCTGCTGCAGCGGTCCGTCGTAGCCGAGCAGCATCGCCGGACGGACGAACGTGGTGGCGGCGAGTGCGGCGATCATCAGGGTGAGCAGGATTTCCCCCGCGCCGCGGGCGACCCTCCCTCGCATGATCAGGACCAGGCCGAAGACAAACGCCCACGCCAGGAAGATTCCCGCGATCCCGAGGGGGCCGATGATTTCCGTCTGGTAGGCGTCGGAAATGTCCTGGGCGGGACCGGCGAGCTTGTCCAACAGCGGAAACGCATACACCCAGTCGACGAGCCAGCAGGTGAAGCCGGTGATCGTGCGCGAGAGGGCGAAGATGCCGGAGGTAAGGAAGGACTGCACGCTTGCGATGACGCCGCCGGAGCCACCGGTGGTGAACTCGTAACGGTCGATCGGCACGCCCTCGGGCGTCTTGACGTTGAGCGGGTCGAGCAGCTCCCCGGACGAGGAGCCGCCGTCTGCGGCGAAGGACGGAACGCTGCTGACCACCAGGAGGAACACGGTCAGTGCGGCGACGGTCCCGGCCGGTGTCCACCGGGTGCGGCTGCCGGGTTTCATGGGTGCCTCCGGGGCTGGCGCAGCAGGACGGCGACGCCGAGCGCGGCGGGGATGAGCAGGAGCACGCTGGTGCGGGTGAGGCCGTCGCCCGGGGAGGAGGGCGGGGGTGTGGTGTGCACTCGCTGGCAGTGCTCTTTGACCGGGCCGACGATCAAGTCACAGGGGTCGTCGGGCGAGTCCGTGACCGTGACGGCGTGCTGGGTTGTGGCCGTGGCCGCGAAGGCGTCGCCGGTCCTGGGCCACCAGACCTCAAGAACGCCGGGGCCCAGGACGAGGCCGGTCACGAAGCTGGCCGCGGCCAGGAGGACGGCCAGGGCGAGCGTGACGCGGCGCGCGGGGCGAGAAAAGGTGTCACTCATCGCGTGCTCCCGGCGGGCATGGCGGCGGCTTCGGGGTTCGCTGTGCTGTCAGTGGGGGTGGTGAAGATTTCCGCCATCACCCGCTGGACGCGCGGCACCAGGACCTTGAACCGTCCGATCTGCATGCGCGGGTCGCGGCCGAGGATCTCGCCCGCCCTCTCCGCCTTGCCGAACGGACTCAGGTCGTTGGTGACCATGCGGACCAACTCGTCGTCATCGCCGGGCAGTCCGAGCCATTCCAGGCCGCGCGCGGCAAGTACCGGGTCGGCCGTGCGGGAGAGGAAGCGGTAGGCGAGCAGTCCGCGGGCGGTGCTGGTGCCCAGCTCCCGCACGTCGTGACAGCCCAGTCCCACGCCCGCGCCGTGCTTGCGGCCGTCATAGACGATCTCGTCGACCAGGGCCTGCCCCTCGGTGGAGGAGGTGAGCCAGTACGCCTCATCGAGGGGAATCAGCGTGAACCGGGGGTCGGTGAACGCGGTTTCGCGGGTGATCGCGGCGATCAGGTACAGCACGGCGCGGCCGATCAGCGCCTCCAGCGGCTGATTGCGCATCAACTCCGGGTCGGTCACCGCCTCCCGGGGAGGCAGGGTGAGGCCGGTGGTGGTGATGACCACGAAGTCGCTGGACATGCCCGACGCCAGGTCCAGCGGCGGCAGCTCGGGGTCGAACACGGCTGCGGCGAGCGGTTCATCGGCAGCGACCTGCAGCCACTCGACCAGGGAGGCCGCCCGTTGGGCGCGGGGCCCCTCGCCCTGGGCCATCTCCTCCAGGGCGATGACCACCTGCGCCATGCACCGGAACGAGGACTCGGCGGCCTGTGTCACCGCGGCCTTGAGCAGAGCCCCGTTCTCGGTCATCGGTCCTACGCCGAGCTGGACGGTGAGGTAGCTGAGCGCGTAGCGGGCGCCCACGGCCGGATCGGAGAAGACGCGCAGCGGGTCAATGGAGAGCTGCGCTTTCGCCGCGTCCACGACCTGGCAGCGGCCTTGGGCGGCGCTCTTGGCGAAGCGCGCCCATTCGCGGGACTTGGTGCGGTCGATCGCGATCACGCGCCCGCCGCGGTCGACGATCGAGGACGCAATTTGCTTGAGCATGAAGGATTTGCCGCCGCCCAGGTCCCCGGCGATGGCGAACGACGCGGACGCGTTCTGTGCGGGCGCGTTGGCGATGTCGAGCAGCGTGGGGGTAACGGTGCCGACGTCCTGCGAGAAGCCGATCATTGCGCCGGTGGGGTCGCCGAAGCTGTGTCCCGTGACGGCGCCGTGCATCGCCCAGTCCTCGCCCAGGTGGTTTTGGGTGTACTGGCGCGTCACCGGCGGTGTGGCCGTGGCGGGCAGGGTGAGGGTGAACAGTTCCTCCTGGCCGCCGACGGGGCGCACCAGGCGGTAGTTCGCCCCGCGCAGTCGTGCTTGCAGGGCGCCGGCACGTCGGTCGCACTCCTCGGGGGTGTCACCCCAGACGGTCATCACGGTGATGGACTGGACCTCGACCTCGACGCTGGTGCGCGCCGCGCGCGCTCCGAGGTCGCCGAGGTCCTCGGCGGCATCGTGTATGGCTTCGGGCAGTCCGGTGTCGCGCTGTGCGGCGTACTGCTCGGCCTGGTCGACGAGGTCTCTCTTTTTCTTGGTGACCTCTTCAAGGACCTTCTCGGTGGGCACCGTCTTGAGGTCGGTCACCCAGTCCACGCCGAAGGGCAGCCGGTCCAGCTGCGCGAGGAAATCGCCGCTCGCCGCGGAGAACTTGCGCGGCATCTCCGCCAACGCCAGTTGGGCCTGATACGAACAGCCCGCTTCGGATTCCACCTGCAGCCACCGGCGGCCGACCACACCCCCCTTAAGGGTCTTGCCCCGCTTGGAGCGCGTACGGGCAGGCTTCGGCCCCGGGGTGCGGGCGGGGTCTTCCTGCCCGCCTTCCAGTAGCCGAACGTGGCCGAGGTCCGCGTGCGCGGGTGCCCGCAGGATGCCGCTGACCAGATGACTGCCGCGCATCCCCGACCGCTCAGACTCGCCCAGCAGCGGCTCGTCCAGACCGCGGGCGATGGCGTGCTGGTGCATCCATACGACCTCTGCCGGACGGGCCGGGCGCAGCTCAAGGCCGCCGCCGAACTCCGCCGCCAGCTGTCGGGCACGTTGCTGGTACTCGTCCACCTCGTGGGCGGGTACCGGCGCGGGGGGCAGACCCAGCGTGGCGGCCAGTTCCGACCACGCCGAGGCGAAGGCGGCGGACAACTCCGCGCGACGCCCGCCGGTTTCCAGCGGGACGGACAGCCACAGGGTGCGCCGGTGCATCTCCACCGGCGAGGCCAGGTCTTCGCCCGCCAGCAGCCGCAGCTGGGCATCGGCGACCTCGGCCCAGTGCGGGTGCCGCTTGTAGTCGACCCCGGCGACCGTGCGCGCCACGACTTCGCCCGGGTCGACGCGGGCACACAGACCATAGAGCCGTGCGGCGCCGGGCAGGGACCGCACCAGAGAGGTGACGCGGTTCTGCAGTTCCTCGCGGGTGCGCTCGTTCATGTAGCGCCCGCCCTGGGGAGTGATGGCCCAGATCGCCGAGACGGTGCCGGTGGTCGACCACACGATGTTGTCGACGATGTGGCGGATCGCGAGTTTCATCGCTGTACCTCTCGCTTCTCCTGGAGCAGTTGCTGAAGTGGCGTCAGTGCGGGCCGTGCGGCGGGCGCGGTGGGCGGGGTTGTCGAGCGGCGCCGGTTTCGACGCCATGTCGACGTCCCGGGTGCGCGCGGATTGCGGCGCGGCTTGGGGGCGCGGGCCGGGCCAGCGGCCTCCTCGGTGGCGGGGGCCGAGCGCACGGTCTCCTCGACGAGGAGGCTGCCGTGCATCGAGTGCGGACGGCGCGGGCGTACGGTGTGCCCGCCGATCCGACCGGCCTGGGGCTGCAGGGCGAACTGCAGCCACCCGTAGGCGACCCACAGCGGGGACCGGCCACCCATCCGGGTTGCGCGCACGCCCCACACCAGGAACCCGAGGCCAACCACTGGCAGCGGGCCCAGCGGCGACCACAGAGAGAACGTCTTGACCAACACGAAGACGCCGCCCGCCGCGATGGTCAGCTGCGCGGGGGTGTACGGGCCGAGCGGCAGCGTCCAGTCGCCCACCTTTCCCAGGGCCCACGGGTAGCGGCGGGCGCGGGTGTAGGTGCGGCCGATGCGCACCGGCGCGGTGGCAGTGCTCATGCGCTCTCACCGGCCGGAGTGTGCTGCGGTGTGGTGCTGCCCGGGTGCAGCGGCGCGGGGGCGGGCAGGGGGGCGCCGAAGTCGGAGATTTCGTTCGAGAAGTAGCCGGAGATGTCCTCTCGGCTGCTGTAGATCGAGGTGGCGATGATGAGGCCGAGGAGGGCGCCGATCCCGGCTTTCATTGAGAACTTCTGGCAAATCTTGACGAGGACGATGCCGAGCAGGACCAGGGCGAGGCCCTTCTCAGCCCATCCCGTACCCAGGTCGAAAAGGTGATCGCCCATCTCCTCGAACTCAGCCGCCATGACGAGGGAGTCAATGTTCATCGCGAGACCTTCCAACCTGCCGTGCGGGCGTCGGCGGCCACGGTGGTGACCTGTGCGGGGGTGGCACGCCGGGCGGTGCCCGGCGCGGTGGTGAGGCTGGCGTGCGTGCCGCTGGGCTTGGTGTGGCCGGTGTCTTCCAGTCCGGACTGCAGGGCAGTGACCTCCCACCGGCCGTCGCGGGCCGTGAGGTTCAGCGCGTAGGACAGCGGCCACTCACCGCCGCTCGTATCGCGTGCGGTGGCCTGGACGAGCACCCGCACCGGCGCACCGTCGGCGCCCGCTTCCCCGTCCGTGCTTTCCTGCGCGCGGACCTCATCGACCTGCACGGCCTCGAACGGGGAGCCGCCGAGCGCGGGCAGCGTGACGCCCGGCGCAAGGTAGCGGTCGGCGCCCTCCTCGGCGCCGAGATAGGCCCCCAGGAACTCGCCCGCCGTCACGGCCAGGGCCGACTCGTCGCGCAGTTGCGTGCCGTATGGCGAATCCGGCTCGTCCAGCGCCTTAGGGGCCGCGACCTCCATCGGGGCGGCGGGTACGACGAACCCCTGCGCGGTGCCCGGTCCCTTGCCGGTGTCCTTCACGACGAGCGGCAGCGCGAAGTACCGCACGGCGGCCTCTTCCGCGGCACCCGTCTGGCGCGCCTTGAAGCGGACGGCGACGGTGACCGACCATGCGGCGCCGCCCTGGTGCACACGGCGCACCGTGGCCAGGCGCTCGGCCACCGGGGCGCTCTTGCCCCACGAGGGCGGCTGAATGGACGGCGCCATCGTGCGCAGCTGCTGTGCCGCGGCGCTCTGCTCGTCGCTGCCGCTGCGCAGCCACAGGTCGAGGAACAGCTCCGCGAATCCCGCCGGGTCGGCCGCGGGCACCTTCTCGTCGGCGGCTCGGGTCACCGGCGCGGGCTGGGTGCGCACGACCGCGTCGGGGCGTGCGCAGCTGGCGATCAGAGCGAGCGGCCCGGCGGCCACCGCGACCCACACCGCCGTGCGCACCAGTGCGGTGCGGCGCATGGGCAGCGAGCGCGTACGTGCCGGCGAACTGGCGGCGGGCTCTTCCGTCTTCTGTCCTCGCCGTTCTCGGCGCGGGGATGAGGCGGGCATGGATGGCTCCTCGTGGTGCTGGGGGAGGTTGTGCCATCACTGTTCGTCGCGGCGCTTACCGCCTCGCTTGCCACCAGTGGCCCAAATCCGTCACAAGGGCATAACTCCTGCCGTGGTAAGCGGGCTCTGACCTGGTGGTAAGTGCCGTGGTAAGTGCGCCTAGTCGTGGTAAGTGCGGTGCTCAGCGCACTCACCACCGCAGGCCGGGCGCGGTTTCACTCGCAGGCGGCGGGGCGGCAGGCATACCGGCGCTCAGCCGTGCGCGCTCGTCGTCGACGTCGCTTCGTGCGCTTCGGAACTCGCTACACGGCCCCGGCGTGAACGGCGGGGCCGTGGCCGATACGTCGGGAGCGGGAACGCCGCGAGCGGGTGCACGCCGCTCCCCCGGTTGGTCATCGCTGCCGACCGGAGCGGCCACCCCCGGGATCATCGAGCGGCGGCGATGCGCAGTTCCAACGCGCCCTGATGACTCCGCCGTCGCGCAACGGCCCTCGTTCCAACGGGGGGCCAGCCTGCCCATTCCAACGCGCGCGCTCGTGCCGTCCGGGGCACTGCATCGCCGTCCCACTCGCGCGGTGACGGACGCGATGACGGACACGCGACGGGGGCGACGGGCCGTCTCCGCCGAGCGATGCATGGCCGGTTGCGTCGACATCACGCACGCCGACGAGTTGGAAAAATGCAGGTCAGAGCGTTTTCCAAGGGGTGACCGGAAGGGCGGCACGTGGGCGGCGGTGCAACGCTGCCCCGTCGTGGCCGGTGGACCGGTCACGGACTGAGGGCGGCGATGGCCACCGCAGCGACGAGCGGTGTGCGCCTCCTGTCATCGCTGCGGACGACCGATTACGTCGCGGCTGTTCCAACGGGAGACGCCCCGGATTCCTGGTGGAATCCGGGGCGTTCGGCTGGGTTGGAATTCACGCCTCGACGGGCCTCTTGATGGCTCCGAGGTACTTACGGACGGTGCCGACCTTGTAGCCGGTCACGTCGGCCAGCTGAGGCGCGAGCGCGTTCGCCGACATCTTCCGCCTCTGCTCAGGCAGGTTCCGGTAGTGCCACTCCACCAGGTCGATCCCCTTGAGATCGTCCGGATTCGCCGCAGTCGGCTCCTCGGGCTGTTCCTCGTCCGCTCCGCCGTCCTCGCCGGCACGCTCCTCGCGGGGAGACTCGGGTTCCTCATGCGCTGGTTCGCGGTCGGGTTCGCCGCCCTGGTCGGGGAGTCTCATCTGTACGACGACCCGTCCACTGCCGCCGGTGCGGTCGGCCGTCGCACCGGTCATACCAACCTGGCCGGTCTGAGCGCGGCTGAGCTCTTCTTCTCTCAACGCATCCAACTCTTCCAACTCACGCAAGACGTCCGGCCCCGGCTGTTGCCAATCCGTATTGGAGCCCAGCGCGGCGTCACCCGGCTGCGTGGTCTCCTCCCCGGTGGGCGCCTCGGCCTCGCGCGATGGCTCGGCCTCCTGCCGTGCGTTCGGCTCTTGGTGCTGAGGGTTGGTAAACCAGTGGCTGCTGTGCTCCGGTTCGGGCTCGGCCTGATCCACGGGGGGGCTGACGAGCGCGGGCATATCTTCCGCAAGGAGGGCGGGCGGCTGCGCCGGGTCCTTGATGCCCGCCGCCGCGAGCCCCGCGGGCGCGGTCTCCGCCAGCGGCACACCGAACCGTGCCAGGCGCAGCGGCATCAGGGATTCCACCGGGGCCTTGCGGCGCCAGTTGCGGCCGAAGCGGGCCTGGAGGCGGGCCTGGTAGATGAGGCGGTCCTGCTCCAGCTTGATGACCTGCTCGTACGAACGCAGCTCCCACAGCTTCATCCGCCGCCACAGCTTGAACGTCGGCACGGGAGACAGGAGCCAGCGCGTGAGGCGTACGCCCTCCATGTGCTTGTCCGCGGTGATGTCCGCGATCCGGCCCACCGCGTGCCGCGCCGCCTCGACACAGACCACGAACAGGATCGGGATCACGGCGTGCATGCCCACACCCAGCGGATCAGGCCAAGCTGCCGCACCGTTGAAGGCGATCGTCGCCGCCGTCAGCAACCACGCCGTCTGACGCAGGAGCGGGAAGGGGATGCGGATCCAGGTAAGGAGGAGATCGAGCGCCAGCAGGACGCAGATGCCCGCGTCGATGCCGATCGGGAAGACCACCGAGAAGCTGCCGAAGCCCTTCTGTTCGGCGAGCTTGCGCACGGCCGCGTACGACCCCGCGAAGCCGATACCGGCGATGACCACCGCACCGGCGACGACCACGCCGATCAGGATTCGGTGGGTCCGGCTGAGCACAATCGGCGTTTGGCCCTTAGCCGCAGTCACGTACTGCCGCCCCTTCTTCATCAACACTGAACAGGATTCACAATGTCACGCGCGTGCGACATTCGGCGCAGTGACCAGGTGTCAGCGTCCCTACCGGCACGCTGCCGTTGGCGAAGCGCCCCGGCCCGAGCAGGCCGGGGCCCAGTCACTGGTTATGCCTCGGCTTTGACCGCGTTCCAGGCCGTCAGCCATTCCGTCAGCTCGGGCTCGGTGTAGTACGTCACCCGGCCGTCCGTGATGCCCTCGGGGACGGCGATCCCCTTGCGCTTGGAGCGCTGCAGCAGGTACTTGCGGGCGGTCTCGTACCGCCACGGAAGAATGCCGCGCTTACACGCGTCGGCGAGGCTGAACGTGGCAGGCAGGGCGGCGTCCTCGGCCAGTTCAACGGCGAGACCTGCAGTCTGCTCGGCTGTCCCGGCTGCTGTCCCAGGGCACTTACCAAGGACGACTGTCCCGGCTCCTGACCTGGGAACACCCCCCACAACCCCCATGATCCTCCGCGCCGGGACAACGGTCCGCGTGAACGGTGCGAACTTGCCGCCGGGCAGGAACGCGGCAGCCGCCGCCTCCTCCTGCGCCTGGGCGAGCGCCCCGGGGGTGATCCACGGCGCCATCTCTCCCGCGTCGAACCACGCCGGAGCGTCGGGAGCCTCGGCCAGCAACTCCTCCACGTCCGGGGTGATGTAGGCGGCCTGGAACTCGCGCACCCACGTGTAGTCGCCCCCGTCGGGGTCGCTCTTGTTGTCGGCGTAGGCGCCGCGCCCCTTGACGTCGGTGTCGTACCCGAAGCGGGGCGCGTTCTGCCCGAACGCCACCCCCCAGCTCACCATGTCCTGCTTACCGATGACGAACTTCGTCCCGATCTGCTTACGGCCGATCGTGCCGCCGAAGAGGACGTTGTCGAACTGCTGGCCACCGACAACCACACGGTGATCGGAGGAACGCCCCATCATCAGAATGATGGTGAACCAGTCGATGAAGGGCGGCGCACCCTTCTGCCTGATGCCGTGCTTCCACCACGTGTACGCCATGCGGATCAGCGTGGGCAGCTCGTCGATCACCAGGAGACGCGGCACCAGCAGGGCGCGCAGCTGCGGGTCCCCGTCACGGCCCAGCGCCTTCTCTGCCGCGATCATCGACGTCATGAATTCAGCGAACGCCCCCATGCAGGCCCGGGTCGTCTTATGGATCCGCGCCCCGGAGAAGCCTTCCGCCTCGATCATAGAGTTGGACTTGTTGTCGAGGATGTCCACAACCCATCCGTTCTGACGGCCGTGGACCACCGGAATGTAGAGCATCGTCGACTTACCAGAGCCGGTGTCGCCCGCCACCCCCCAGTGCGGGGTGGCGGTTTCGGTGGACACCACCACATCGACGATGCGGTCACCTTCAATGGCCTGCCCGACGAACACCCTGAAGGGGTCCCCGGTCGACTGCCACGGCACCGAGCGCGCCAACTGCGGGCGCGGCTTCGGAACGGGCTTCGGTGTGAACTCCACGTACGGGTTGCGCCCCCTCTGGGAGTACGCGGCAGCCCACTCGCCGGGCAAACGAGTGTGCACAGCGTGCGCGAGGCTCGCGCGTTCCTTCTCGGAGCCGAGCCACTGCAGAGGCAGACGGACCAGGACGCGCGAGTCGTCCCCGGACAGGTCGGTGGACAGGTTCAACCAATAGGCCTCCCCGCGCTCCTGGTCCTCGGCGGACAGGCGCAGCAGCTGGACCAGGGCCGCCCACAGACCGGGGCCGTAGGTCTGCGCGTCATCCGTGCGGGGGCGACGGCAGCAGCGGATCGCCACCAATGCGAGAACCACGGAGACGACGGCCGCGAGAGCCGACCAGAGTGGTGAGACGAAGTACCCAAGGGTGGCCATCACCGCGCCTAGCCGGACCGCCGACCGCGCCGCGCCCGGCCACTGATGCCAGGCGGCCAGTCTGCCGGCGTCGACCCGCGCAGTCTTGGGACCACTCGCCGCAGAGTTGAGCTCCCTCACGGCCGCCGCACGGTCAAGTGCCACGCCGGGCCGCAGGAAAGTGGCGGTACTCAGGGCTTCTCCCCATAGTTGCTGTCCGGCGAGAAACCGCCCGATCCCCTCGACCAGTCCACCCACAGCAACGGTGAGGCCCTCGCCGAACGCGTCAGCCACTCCGTCGAGGCCTGCGCGTGGCTTCTTGTTCTGTGCAGCCAGACGTCGTGAGCCGATTCCGCACACGGCGACGAGTACGGCAACCGCGCTGATTGCCCAGACTTCCAACTCGGTCGTCGTGCGGGGAAGGAATGAGACCAGCCATGCGCCGAACTGGTCGCTGGCGCTGCCGTCTCCGCTATCCGCCCTGTTCTGCACCGAGCTCTCCTTTCGCTGGTGAGGAGCCCGCCCCTTTCGGCAGGGCTCTGGCGGATGATGACCGAGCGCCCTCACCACGGCGCTGACCATGAAGACCTGCCAGCGATCACAGACGGGTCTCAATTCCGGTGGTAAGCGGAGCGGGCCGCGTGCTTGGCGGGCGGCGCCGTCCGACCGGAGTTCAGCTCAGTGCCCACACAGACACACTCAGGCGGCAGTGTCGGTGTCTCTCCGCGAGGCACGGACACTCGACCCGGTGGGGTCGGAACGCACAAATGCCCGGCTCCCTCCAGGCGGAGGG
>NZ_JBHTSF010000127.1:0-26252 GCF_042795295.1 Streptomyces sp. NPDC056486 | reverse complement strand
CGCCCGCCCACCCGTTTGCCCGGGGTAATCGGGCGGGTGGGCGGGAGACACCCCGCGCGAAGCGCGGGAAAGGTACCCACCGCCCCGCAGATGACACTCCGCCCCCACGCCACACCACGCGGATCCACCGCCCCTACGCGCACCGCACGATGCGGGGTAATCGGGCGGGTGGGCGGGGGAGTTCCGCGCGGAGCGCGGGAAGGGGCGACCACCGCCTCGCAGGTGACGTACGCCCGCCCCGCGAAGCCCAGCGCAGGCGCCCCGAGCGTCACACCCGGCCACCGGAGAACGGACCGCCCATCAGGGAAACCCCAGGACGCGGTACCGTTCGGCCCGCGAACCAAGCGAGGGAGACGACACCGTGAGCAAGACCGTGCGGCCGGCGGCCGAGGGTACTGACCCGTTCGGCACGGCACGGCTCCGACGGGGAGTCCTCGACGCCTGGGCGGCAAGCCCGGCCCGGTTCCGGGAGGACGCCAACGCCGAGGAAGACCTCGCCCTCGGCGGCTACCGCGACCGGCTGATCGTCGAGCTCGCGCAGAACGCCGCCGACGCGGCGGCCCGCGCAGGCGCCCCGGGCCGCCTCTCCCTCACCCTCCGGGACGGAGTGCTCGCCGCCGCCAACAACGGCAGCCCCCTCGACGCCACCGGCGTCGAATCCCTCTCCACCCTCCGCGCATCCGCCAAGCGGGAGGAGCAGAACCAGGAGCAGAACAACGGCGCCGTAGGCCGGTTCGGCGTCGGCTTCGCCGCCGTGCTCGCCGTCTCGGACGAGCCCGCCGTCGTCGGACGGACGGGCGGAGTCCGGTGGTCGCTCGGCGAAGCCCGTGAGCTCGCCGCCGACACCGCCCGGTTCAGCCCGGGCCTCGGGGACGAGGTCCGCAGGCGCGACGGGCACGTACCGCTGCTGCGGCTGCCCTTCGCCGCCGAGGGAACCGCCCCGGACGGGTACGACACCGTCGTCATCCTGCCCCTGCGCGACGCCGCCGCCGAAGACCTCGTCGTACGTCTCCTGGACGGCATCGATGACGCCCTTCTCCTCGCCCTTCCCGGGCTCGAAGAAGTCGTCGTCGAAGTCGGCGACCACACCACCCGCACCCTCCGCCGCACCGCCGCACCCGGATCCACGACCGAACCCGGCCACGTCGACATCTCCGACACCCGTGACGGCGACACCCGCTGGCGCACCGTCAGCAGGCAAGGGCCCCTGGAGCAGGAGCTCCTCGCCGACCGGCCCGTCGAAGAGCGGCTGCGGCCCCACTGGTCCGTCACCTGGGCCGTCCCCACCGACAGCGAAGGCGCCCCGCAGCCGCCCCGCAGCGCCCCCGTCCTGCACGCGCCGACCCCGAGTGACGAGCCCCTCGGCGTGCCCGCCCTGCTCATCGCCTCGTTCCCGCTGGACACCTCCCGGCGGCACGCGGCGCCCGGGCCCCTCACCGACTTCCTCGTGCAGCGCGCGGCCGACGCGTACGCCGAACTGCTCGCCGACTGGCGGCCCGTCGGGGAAGGCATCATCAGCCTCGTCCCCGGTCCGCTCGGCAAGAGCGAGCTCGACGGCGCGCTGCGCCAGGCCATCCTCGACCGGCTGCCCCGCACCGCCTTCCTGCCGCCCGCCGTCGAGCCCGTACCGCAGGACGACGACCCGGACGTACCCGAGTGGCAGGTCCCCGTCGCGCTGCGGCCGCGTGACGCCGAGGTCGTGGAGGGCGCGGGCGCCGATACCGTACGCGTGCTCGCCGATGTTCTGCCCAGCCTGCTGCCCGCCGGGCTCGAGCGGCGCGCCGAGCTGCGCACCCTCGGTGTCGCCCGCGTACCGCTGACCGAGGCGATCGACCGCCTCGCCGGTCTCGAGCGGGATCCGGACTGGTGGCGGCGGCTGTACGACACCCTCGCCGGTGTCGACCCGGACCGCCTCACCGGCCTTCCCGTCCCCCTCGCCGACGGGCGTACCACCATCGGGCCACGCCAGATCCTCCTGCCCGTCATCGGCGACGACAGCGACCCGGCAGCGCTCGTCCGCCTCGGCCTGAAGGTCGCGCACCCCGACGCCGTGCATCCCCTCCTGGAGAAGCTCGGCGCCCTGCCCGCCACGCCCCGCGCCGTCCTGACGACCCCGCAGGTCCGTGCCGCCGTGGCCGCGTCCCTCGACGACGACACGTGGGACGAGGACGCGCTCGACGCCGAGGAACTCGCGGACATCGTGCTCTCGCTCGTCCGCGACGCGAACCTCGCGCCCGGCGACGAGCCCTGGCTCGGTGCGCTCGCCCTCCCCGACGACGAGGACGGCGATCTCGCCCCCGCCGGTGAACTCGTCCTGCCCGGCAGCCCGTTCGCCCAGGTCATGCGCGAGGACGAACTCGCCACGGTGGACGCCGAGCTCGCCGAGCGCTGGGGCGAGCAGCCCCTCGCCGCGTGTGGCGTGCTCGCCACGTTCGCCCTCGTCCGCGCCACGGACGTCGTACTCGACCCTGACGAACTGGAGCCCCGCGAGGGCGACTTCGCCGAGCCCGATGACGCCGGTCTGCTCGACGCGGTCGATGTGTGGGCCGAGGACGTGCTCGACCGGCTGCCGGAGACGCCAGTGCCGCCGGTCGCCACCGAGATCATCGCCGTACGGGATCTGGATCTGGTCGACGACGACTGCTGGCCGCAGGCCCTTGCGATGCTCTCGCGCCCGCCGCTGCGGGACGCCCTCACGCAGCCGCTGCGGATCCTGCTCCCGGACGGCACGACGGAGACCGTCCGCTCGTACACCGCGTGGTGGCTGCGCGGGAATCCCGTCCTTGGCGGCCGCCGTCCCGCCGGTCTTCGGGCATCGGGCGGCGACCCGCTGCTCGAAGGGCTCTACGACGCCGCCGACGCCTCCGGTTTCGACGACGAGCAGGTGCTTCGCGCACTCGGTGTCCGTACGTCGGTCGCCGCGCTCCTGGAGGAGCCCGGCGGCGCGGCCGAGCTGCTCGACCGGCTCGCGGACCCGGAGAGGACCGTTTCGGCGGCCCAACTGCACGCGCTGTACGGCGCCCTGGCCGACCTGGACCCGGAGCAGGTGACGCTGCCGGACGAGGTGCGGGCCGTCGTGGACGGTGAGGTCGTGGTGGTCGACGTGGCGGACGCGGTCGTCGCCGACGCCCCGGACCTGCTGCCGCTCGCCGGGGGCGTGGCGCTGCTGCCCGTGCAGCCCCGCAAGGCGGGGGACCTCGCCGAGCTGTTCCAGGTGCGCAGGCTGAGCGAGACGGCGGCGGAGGAGCCATCGGGCGATGGCGCCGAGCATCCGGTGCCGGATTCGGTGCGGATCCTGCTCGGTCCCGCGACCCCGGAGACGTACATCGAGTACGAGGAACTGTTCGCGGGGGACGTCGAGCTCGACTGGCGGCGGACGCCGGACGGCGTCATCCACGCCGCCACGCTGGAGGGCGTTGCCGCGGGGCTCGCCTGGGCGGCGGGTCAGTGGCCGCGGCGCTTCGAGGTCGCGGCGCTGCTCGAAGATCCCTCCCGGACGGATGAGCTTGAGCGGGATCGCTGGTTCGACTGACTTGACTGCGGGTGCGTGGGGGCTGGTCGCGCAGTTCCCCGCGCCCCTTTCGGGGCTCGTTGAATGCCGCGCTCCAAAACCCGGTCACAAAATCTTCACTTCCCGTACAACCAGAGGGGCAGGTCGCGGGTCTGATCTTCCGAGTCAACAGACTCCTAGATCATTGGGCCCCGCGTGACAGCCCCCACGCACCGCGGAGCCCCTTCCCACCTGGGGAAACACATGCGCATCCGTGCCACCGTGGCCGCACTGACCGGCACCCTGGCCCTTTCCGCACTCGTCGTTCCGGCCGCCCAGGCCGACGACGGTCCGAACACCCGGCAACTCTCCGCCTCCGTCGCCAAGGTCGCGAACGGCGCCGCCGCCGGAGACACCAAGATCACCAAGGTCACCGTCAACGGTGGCAAGGACGTCGTGATCGGCACCTCCGCGAAGAAGAAGTTCACCGTCGCCATCACCGCGACCGACCCGGAGGGCATCGCGGGCGCCAGCGGCTTCATGTGGCACGGCCCCAGTCGGCAGACCGCCGACGGCGCCTTCGCCCCGGACGACTTCGACTCCAAGTGCAAGGTCGTGAACGACACCACCTCGACCTGCACCCTCGCCTTCACGGTCGACCCGAAGGCGGACATCTACACGAACGACGTGGCCGGCAGCGGCTGGAAGGTCTACGCCGTCGCGACCGGGGGCAGTGGCTCCACCACCATCGACGGGGCCAAGTCGGACGCCCGCGTCCAGCGCGCCGCCCGCCTCACCACCAACGCCTCCCCCGAGCCCATCAAGAAGGGCAAGACCCTCACGGTCACCGGCGCCCTCACCCGCGCCAACTGGGAGACCTCGAAGTACGCGGGCTACACCAAGCAGTCGGTGAAGCTCCAGTACAAGAAGAAGGGTGCGGCCTCCTACACCACCCTGAAGACCATCACGTCGGACACCAAGGGCAACCTGAAGACGACCGTGAAGGCCTCCGCGGACGGCTACTACCGCTATGTCTTCGCCGGTACGTCCACGACCCCGGCCGTCACGTCGACGAGCGACTTCGTGGACGTCAACTAGTAAGCACGCCTACTAAGCACGCCGGAACTACGCCGGAAAGCGGCGGTCCACCCAGCGGTAGATGACCTCGATGACCAGTGAGGCCACCGCCGCGATCGCGACCGCCGCCCACGGCATCGTCGTGCCCACCAGCTTCAGCTGGAAGAAGTCCTGGAGCCACGGCACGGTGAGCACCAGCAGGAAGCCGAGACCCATCGCGCCGATCAGGCCGAGCCGCCACCACGTGTAGGGGCGGGCGATGATCGCGAGCACCCACATGGCGATCAGGAACAGCGCAAGGGTGGCCGCGCTGGTCTCGGCTTCCCGCGCGCCCACGCCCGTGTAGTGGTGGCGCGCCAGGAGGTACGTACAGAAGGTGGCGACGCCCGCGACGACCCCGCCGGGGATCGCGTACCGCATGACCCTTCGTACGAAGTGGGGCTTGGCCCGCTCCTTGTTGGGGGCGAGGGCGAGGAAGAAGGCCGGGACGCCGATCGTCAGGGTCGAGAGCAGCGTCAGGTGGCGTGGCAGGAACAGGTACTCCACCTGCGAGCAGACCACGAGCAGCGCGATGATGACCGAGTAGACGGTCTTCACCAGGAACAGCGTCGCGACCCGCGTGATGTTGCCGATGACCCGGCGGCCCTCCGCGACCACCGAGGGCAGCGTCGCGAAGCTGTTGTTCAGGAGCACGATCTGGGCCACCGCCCGCGTCGCCTCCGAGCCCGAGCCCATCGAGACGCCGATGTCGGCGTCCTTCAGGGCCAGTACGTCGTTCACGCCGTCGCCGGTCATCGCGACCGTGTGGCCGTGTGACTGGAGGGCGCCCACCATGTCGCGCTTCTGCTGCGGGGTGACACGGCCGAAGACGGAGTTGGCGTCAAGGGCCTCGGCCATCTCGTCCTGCTCCGTGGGCAGCCGGCGGGCGTCCACGGTGTTCTCCGCGCCCGGCAGGCCCAGCTTTCCGGCGACCGCGCCCACCGAGACCGCGTTGTCGCCGGAGATGACCTTGGCGCTTACGTCCTGCTCCTCGAAGTAGCGCAGGGTGTCGGCTGCGTCCGGGCGAAGGCGCTGTTCCAGGACGACCAGGGCGGTGGCCTCGGCTCCTGAGGCCACATCGGCGTCGTCGAGTTCACCGGCCGCGCGGGCGAGGAGCAGCACCCGCAGGCCCTGCTGGTTGAGGTCCTCGATCTCGGCGAGGGAGGGGTCGCCGTCGGGCAGCAGGACGTCGGGGGCGCCGAGCAGCCACGCCGAGTTGTCGCCGTCGCCCTCGCTGAAGGCGGCGCCGCTGTACTTGCGGGCCGATGAGAAGGGCAGCGACTGCGTGCAGCGCCACTCCTCGCTGTCGGGGTAGGAGTCGATGATCGCCTGGAGCGACGCGTTCGGCCGCGGGTCGGACTCGCCGAGGGCGCCGAGGACCTTGCGTACGTACGCCTCGTCCGTGCCGCCGAGGGGGCGCAGCTCGGTGACGTCCATGCCGCCCTCGGTGAGGGTGCCGGTCTTGTCCAGGCAGACCGTGTCGACGCGGGCCAGGCCCTCGATCGCGGGGAGCTCCTGCACCAGGCACTGCTGGCGGCCTAGCCGGATGACTCCTATGGCGAAGGCGACCGAGGTGAGGAGCACGAGCCCCTCCGGGATCATGGGCACGATCCCGCCCACGGTGTAGGCGATGGACTCCTTGAAGTTGTCGTCCTTGACGACGAGCTGGCTGATGATGAGGCCGATCGATGTCGGGATCATCAGCCACGTCACGTACTTGAGGATCGTGGAGATGCCGTTGCGCAGCTCTGAGTTGACGAGAGTGAAGCGGCTCGCCTCCTCGGCGAGCTGCGCCGCGTACGCCTCGCGGCCCACCTTCGTCGCGGTGAACGCGCCGCCGCCCGCGACCACGAACGAGCCCGACATCATCCTGTCGCCGGGCTTCTTGACGACCGGGTCCGCCTCACCGGTCAGGAGCGACTCGTCGATCTCCAGGCTGTCGGTCTCGACGGCCTCGCCGTCCACGGCGATCTTGTCGCCGGGGCCGAGCTCCACCAGGTCGCCGAGGACGATCTCGGAGGTGGAGATCTCGGTCCCTCTGCCGTCGCGCCGCACGGTCGGTTTGGACTCGCCGATGACCGCGAGTCCGTCCAGGGTCTTCTTGGCGCGCAGCTCCTGGATGATGCCGATGCCCGTATTGGCGATGATCACGAAGCCGAAGAGGCTGTCCTGGATCGGCGCGACGGCGAGCATGATCACCCAGAGCACGCCGATGATCGCGTTGAAACGGGTGAAGACGTTCGCCCGGACGATCTCGGTGGTGGACCGGGAACTGCGGACGGGTACGTCGTTGACCTCGCCGCGTGCGACTCGCTCGGCGACCTCGGCGGCGCTCAGACCCGTCGCGCGTCCGGTGGGCAGCTCCACCGGGTGGACCGGGTCGAGCTCGGCGCCCGCGTCGATATGCGTCATGCAGACGACGGTACGGGCGAGATGGGGGGTTCACCCCTTGAGTGCCCCAAAGATCCGACCACGGTAGGACACGGACACTCCCGTGGTTGTACGGGCTCTCGTCCGGCCATCGGCGGAACGGGCTACTCCGCCTCTGTCACCGTCTGGCGCTCCGCGTCCCGCTTGATCGCCGCGTCGCGGCCCCGGACGTACCAGATGCCGATCAGGCCGAGGCCCGCGCCGGCCAGGCAGGTCCATACCCACCAGGTGGCGTCGCGGTCGTCGAACCAGCCGTAGAACGGGAGCTGCACGAGGAAGAGGACGAACCAGAGGATCGTGCCGCCTGTGATGGTGGCGACGACGGGGCCCTCCAGGGGCTCCGGCGCGTCGTGCTTGGGTGTCCACTTCTCCATGCGCCTAGCTTATGCCTGGCCCTGGGGCCTTGAACGGGAGCCCTCGCGCGGGCCCGCACCCGCCCGGCTTTCGCCCTGCTCTCGCCTCGCTCTCGCCTCGCTCTCGCCTCGCATTCGTCCCGCTTCCCGTGCGCCGCAACGGTCTACGCGCGGAGATAGCGAATTTAGCCTCATGTATTCATACTGAAACAGCTCGTTAATGGCCGATTGCTTTCGTACGAAGATACAAGTTCGTCCGAGTTCGGTACATCTCCCTCGGGTTCGGTACATCTCCCTAATCACAGGTCATGAGGTCCCCCATGTCCCCCTCGGCCACTGCTCCGGTCGACGCGAAACCGCCGCACCCGAATTCCCCGCAGGGGGGCCTCGACCGGTACTTCAAGATCACGGAGCGGGGATCGACCCTGGTCAGGGAGGTACGCGGCGGTTTCGCCACGTTCTTCGCGATGGCCTACATCATCGTGCTCAACCCGATCATCCTGGGCAGCGCGAAGGACATGTACGGGCATCAGCTAGACAACGGCCAGCTGGTGACCGCGACCGCCCTTGTCGCCGCCTTCACCACGCTGCTCATGGGCGTCATCGGCAACGTCCCGATCGCGCTCGCCGCGGGCCTCGGCGTGAACACCGTGGTCGCCCTCCAGCTCGCGCCGCGCATGTCGTGGCCCGACGCGATGGGCATGGTCGTCCTCGCGGGCTTCGTCGTGATGCTGCTCGTGGCGACCGGCCTGCGGGAACGTGTGATGAGCGCCGTGCCGCTGGGCCTGCGCAAGGGCATCGCCATCGGTATCGGCCTCTTCATCATGCTGATCGGCCTCGTCGACTCCGGCTTCGTCTCGCGCATCCCGGACGCCGCGCACACCACGGTGCCGCTGCAGCTGGGCGGCGACGGACACCTCAACGGCTGGCCCGTCCTCGTCTTCGTGCTCGGCGCGCTGCTCACGCTCGCGCTCCTCGTACGTAAGGTGCCCGGCGCGATCCTCATCAGCATCGTCGTCATGACGATCGCCGCGATGATCATCAATGCGGTCGCGACGGTGCCCTCATGGGGCCTGACGACGCCCGAGTGGCCCGGCAACCCCGTCGCGACGCCGGACTTCGGCCTCGTCGGTCAGGTCAGTCTGTTCGGGGGCTTCGACAAGGTCGGCCTTCTCACCGGCATCCTGTTCGTCTTCACCGTGCTGCTGTCCTGCTTCTTCGACGCCATGGGCACGATCATGGGCATCGGCGACGAGGCCAAGCTGACCGACGCCCGCGGCAACATGCCCGGCATGAACAAGGTCCTGTTCGTCGACGGCATCGCCGTCGCCGCCGGTGGCGCCTCGTCCTCGTCGGCGACCACCTGCTTCGTGGAGTCGACGGCGGGCGTCGGCGAAGGCGCTCGTACGGGCTTCGCCAACATCGTCACCGGCGCTCTCTTCGCGGTGGCGCTGTTCCTCACGCCCATCGCGACGATGGTGCCGTCCCAGGCGGCCACGCCCGCGCTGCTCGCGGTCGGCTTCCTGATCCTGTCCGGGTCGATCGGCCAGATCGACTGGGCCGACTTCACCATCGCGATCCCGGCGTTCCTGACGATGCTGATGATGCCGTTCACGTACTCGATCACGAACGGCATCGGTATCGGCTTCATCAGCTTCACCGTGCTGCGCCTCGCATCGGGCCGCGGCCGGGAGGTGCCGGTCGCGATGTACATCGTGGCGGCCGTCTTCGGCTTCTACTACCTGATGCCGGCGCTGGGCCTCACGTAAGCGGCCAAGCGGCGGCCGGTCTTGTGTCAGTGCCTACGGGGCGGCCTTCAGGCCGCCCCGTAGAACTTTTCCGTCTCCTCGACGGCGCTCCGGAAGCGCTCGTCGAAGTCACCACGGATGAGCGTCCCGACCACGTAGTCCTGGACGCTCATTCCCCTCTTTGCGGCGTGCTGCTTGAGCCGGTCGAGCAGCTCACCGTCTATTCGCAGGCTGAGCACTGTCGATCCCATGCCTGACAGGGTCGCTGCCGCCGCGCGGACCGTGTCTCACTTTCCGAAGCCGCCTCACTCATATGGGTGACGAAAGGGTTCCGTGGCCTCCGGTGCGGGCAGCCAGTGGGGCCGTACGAGTGCCCCGTGGGACCGCTAAGCGGAACCAATCGGATCCGTCGTGTTAACCGAGTGGTCTTTAGCTAGAGTAATGAGTTACTCTAACGAACATGCCGGACCTCTCCCATGGTGACGACGCCGCCGCCGTGAACTCTCTGCGCTCCGCCGTGATGCGCCTGTCCCGACGACTCAAGCACCAGCGGGTCGACGAGTCGCTGAGCCCCACCGAAATGTCGGTGCTCGGCACCCTCGCCCGCTGCGGCCACGCCACCCCCGGTGAGCTGGCCCGCAAGGAACATGTGCAGCCGCCGTCGATGACCCGCATCGTCGCGCTGCTCGAAGCCAAGGGTCTCGTCCGGCTGGAGCCGCACCCCGAGGATCGCCGCCAGAAGGTGGTGACCCAGACGGAGACGGCCGAGGCCATGCTCGAGGAGAGCCGCCGCAAGCGGAATGCCTGGCTGGCCGACCTGACCGAGCAGCTCGACGACGACGAGTGGGCGCGTTTGCGCGCCGCGGCTCCCGTCCTGGAGAAGCTCGCGCACCTCTGATAACTCGCGCACCTCTAAATCGCGCATCTGCAAGCAGCGCACGCGGCGGGACACCTGCCGTGTGCCGTACGACCGCACCACGCCAAGGAGGCGAACCGCCTTTGAGTACGGGATCCGGAGCAGACTCCGCCCCCGCACCAACCGCCCTCGACAAGACCCCTGCCGCGAAGTCGTCGATGTTCAGCTCGCTGAAGATCCGCAACTACCGGCTCTTCGCCTCCGGCGCCGTTGTCTCCAACACCGGCACATGGATGGCACGCATCACCCAGGACTGGCTGGTCCTGAGCCTCACGGGGTCCTCGGCCGCGGTCGGCATCACCACCGCGATGCAGTTCCTGCCGATGCTCCTGTTCGGCCTGTACGGCGGTGTCATCGCCGACCGTTTCGCCAAGCGCAAGCTGCTCTTCTGTACGCAGGGTGCGATGAGCATCAGCGGCCTGTTCCTCGCCACGCTCACCCTGAGCGGCAACGTCCAGGTCTGGCACGTCTACCTCGCGGCCTTCTTCACGGGCCTCGTCACGGTCGTCGACAACCCGACCCGGCAGTCCTTCGTGTCCGAGATGGTGGGACCCGACCAGGTCCGCAACGCCGTCTCGCTGAACTCGGCGAACTTCCAGTCCGCGCGCCTCATCGGCCCCGCCGTGGCGAGTGGTCTCACCGCCGCCGTCGGCCCCGGCTGGGCGTTCCTCGCCAACGGCCTGTCCTTCCTCGCACCGCTCACCGGCCTGATGCTGATGCGCACCCGCGAGCTGCACCCCACCCCGCGCAAGCCGCGCGGCAAGGGACAGTTGAAGGAAGGCCTGAACTACGTCTCCAAGCACCCCGAGCTGATCTGGCCGATCGTCCTCGTCGGCTTCATCGGCACCTTCGGGTTCAACTTCCCGATCTGGCTGAGCGCCTTCGCGGACGACATCTTCCACGGTGGCGTGGGGATGTACGGCCTGTTCAACACCCTGATGGCGATCGGCTCGCTGGCAGGCGCACTGCTCGCGGCCCGCCGGGGCACCTCACGCCTCCGGCTGCTAGCCGGGGCCGCGATCGCCTTCGGCGTACTGCAGATCGTGGCCGCGTTCGCGCCCGAGCTGTGGATGTTCGTCGCGCTGATCGTCCCGATCGGCATCCTCGGCCTGACGGTGAACGTCACCGCCAACTCCTCGGTCCAGATGGCCACGGACCCCGAGATGCGGGGCCGTGTCATGTCGCTGTTCATGATGGTCTTCACCGGCGGCACACCGCTGGGCGGCCCGCTCTTCGGCTGGCTCGCCGACGCGTACGGAGTGCGCGTCAGCATGGCCGCGGGTGGCCTCATATGCGCCGTCGCGGCGGTCGGCGTCGGCCTGATGCTGGCCCGCGCCGCGAACCTGCGGCTGAAGCTGGATCTGCGGCGAGGGCAGCAGCACGTGCAGTTCGTGCCGCGGGAGCAGCTGGCGACGGCGGCGTGAGCCCTTCCCTTCGCCGGTTGCCGGTTACACCCGCCGGGCCAGGACCTGGCCCGGCCAGGTGCCGTCCTTCTCGACGAAGGCCTCGGTCCGCGTGAAGCCGTTGCGCTCGTAGAACGCGACGAGCTTGCCGTCACCGCCCGCGTAGCAGTCGACCCGGAGCAGGGAGATCCCCTGGCTCCGGGTTTCTTCTGCCGCGTGCGCGAGGAGGGCGGCGCCCGCGCCTGTGCCGTTCCGGGCGGTCAGCAGATGGATGTACTGCTCCGGTTCGTCCACCGGAGCGATGTACGCCCCCGGTGCGTCCGTCAGCGTGAGCGTGCCCGCCGCCTCCCCGTCGATCTCCGCGATCCAGGCGGAGCCGGTGGTCAGATACTTCTCGACCAGAGCGACGGTCTTCGGTCTGGTCGACCAGGGCTGGTCGCCCCACTGCCCGGTGCGTCCCTGCGAGACGAGCCAGGCGACGGCTTCGTCGAAGAGGGCGAGGACGGTGGGGATGTCGGCGGGTCCTGCGGGGCGGATGGTTATGTGGTCCATGGGATCTTCCTATCCCACGCCCGGCTCCGCGGGCTGGGAATTTCAGCCTGTCCGGCGCTTGAGGACGAACTCGGCGGAGCCGGTGATTTGACGGTACGCAAAGCCGCGTCGGAGCCTCACCCCATGAGACTCTTCGCGGCGGTCCTTCCGCCCCCCACGGCGGCGGACGAACTGACCCGGGCGGCAGACACGTTGCAGACCCTGCCGGGCGCCGAAGCCCTCCGCTGGACGCGCCGCGAGAGCTGGCACTTCACGCTGGCGTTCATGTCGGAGGTACCGGACGAGACGGTCCCGGAGCTCTCCGCCCGCCTGGAGCGGGCCGCACACCGCACCGCTCCCTTCCCCCTCTCCCTCCGAGGCGGAGGAAGCTTCGGCGACCGCGCGCTCTGGGCCGGCGCCAAGGGTGACGTGGACGCCCTGCGCCTCCTCGCCGCGCGGGCGGACGCCGCGGCCCGCAAGTCCGGCATCACCATGGAGGAGCACCGCCACTACCGCCCGCACCTGACGCTTGCCCGCGGCGGCGGGGAACCGTCTTTGCGGGCATACGTCGACGGCCTCGCGGACTTCGAGGGCACGGAGTGGACCGTGGCCGAGCTGACCCTCGTACGGAGCAATCTGCCCAGGAGCGGGGTGCCGGGGGAACGGCCCCGCTATGAGGTGGTCGGTCGCTGGGCACTGGGCGGAGCCGGTTAACCTCGACTACGTGGACCCGAAAACCAGGAACCGGATCATGGCCGGTGTGCTCGTGCTGATGTTCGTCGTCGTGGCGGTGGCGGCCGCGGTCGGCCAGTGAGGCGATGACCGCGGCCACGTAAAGCTGCTGCTACCTGCTACCTGCTGAATTGCTGCCCCTACTACCAGGCGAAGGACTCCGGCGAGGGCCCAGGCCCCGGGAAGATCTCGTCCAGCGCGTCGAGCAGCTCGTCCGAGAGTTCGAGCTCGACCGCGCGCAGAGCGCTGGTGAGCTGCTCCGAGGTGCGCGGCCCGACGATCGGCCCGGTCACGCCGGGCCGGGTGAGCAGCCAGGCGAGCGCCACTTCGCCCGGTGCGAGGCCGTGCTTGTCGAGCAGATCCTCGTACGCCTGGACCTGCGCACGCACCTCGGGCTTCGCGAGCTCCTCGGCGGCACGTCCGCCGGTGCGCCGCTTGCCCTCGCCCTCCTTCTTCAGGACGCCGCCGAGCAGTCCGCTGTGCAGCGGCGACCACGGGATGACGCCGAGGCCGTAGTCCTGGGCGGCCGGGATCACCTCCATCTCGGCGCTGCGCTCGGCGAGGTTGTAGAGGCACTGCTCGCTGACGAGGCCGTAGCTGCCGCGCCGCTTGGCGATCTCGTTGGCCTGGGCGATCTTGTATCCGGGGAAGTTGGATGACCCGGCGTACAGGATCTTGCCCTGCGTCACGAGGGTGTCGATCGCCTGCCAGATCTCCTCGAAGGGGGTGCTGCGGTCGATGTGGTGGAACTGGTAGATGTCGATGTAGTCGGTCTGCAGCCGCTTGAGCGAGGCTTCCACGGACCGGCGGATGTTGACCGCCGAGAGCAGATCGTGGTTGGGCCAGGCGGGCTTCCCGTCGGTGGCCATGTTCGCGTACATCTTGGTGGCGAGCACGACCTTGTCGCGCCGCTCGCCGCCCTGCGTGAACCAGGTGCCGAGTATCTCCTCGGTGCGGCCCTTGTTCGCGTCCCACCCGTAGACATTGGCTGTGTCGAAGTAGTTGATGCCCGCGTCGAGCGCGGCGTCCATGATCGTGTGGCTGTCGGGCTCGTTGGTCAGAGGCCCGAAATTCATGGTCCCGAGCGCGAGTCGGCTGACCTTGAGTCCTGTGCGTCCCAGCTGCGTGTACTTCATGGTTACTCAGCCAACGACTTGAAGTGCGCTCTATGCAAGGGTGCGGTCACGAGCTGCGCAAGGGCGCCGTCACGAGCCGCCGAGCAAGGCCGCCGCGTCCAGGCGGAACACATCCGGCGGTACGACGGTGCGCAGGTCGTCCTCCATCGCGCGCAGGCGCCCCGCGCCGAGCTGTTTCGCCCACTGGGCGTGCAGCTCATCGAAGATCGCCGCCGAGCGGGTCAGTGCGTCGATGCCGTGCGGGGTGAGGCGGACCAGTTTGCGGCGGGCGTCGGCCGGGTCGTCGGTGCGTTCCGCGTAGCCGAGGGTGATGAGGCGGTCGACGGTCTTGCCCGCGGCCTGCTTGGAGACGCCGAGGCGGCGGCCCACGTCGCTCGCGCTCGTGCCCCGCACGCCGATCGCCTGCATCGCGAAGCCGTGGGCCGGGCGGGCGTCGGGGTGACCCTGGCGGGCCAGTTCGGCGTGGAGCCGGTCGATCAGGGTGCGGAACCCGGCGAAGAGGAGCAGGGGCAGCTCGAAGCCGTGGCCGTCGTCGCTCTCCGGCGGCTCGTCCGCCGTGTGGGCACCCTTGCCGGGCTTGCCGGTATCGACAACCTGGTTTACTTTATTTCCGTCAACCATGTTGTCCATCGTAAGGGGTGCACCTTGTCTGCCTTATCTGCCATGTCTGCCGGGTCTGCCATGTTCGCTGAACACACCGTGGAGAGCGCACCCGCGGAGTCCCGCGCGGCGATGGAGCGTACGGCCGCGGCCTTCGGGAAGACGCCGAGTGCGGTGGCCCGCCTGGCCGAGTCGCCCGAACTTCTCAACGGCTTCCTGGAGTTGAGCGCGTCCTTCGAGCGGACGACGCTGGAGCCGGTGGCCCGGGAAGTCGTCATCATGACCGTCGCCGTGCGCAACGACTGCCACATCTGCGTGGCCATGCACACCGGCAAACTGCGGAAGCTGGGCGCGGACGCCGGGCTGATCGCCGCGTTGCGCGAGGGGCGGGCGCTGGACGATGAACGGCTGGAGGCGGTAAGGCAGTTCACGCTGGAGGTGCTCGCGACAGCGGGCGGCGTCGGGGATGCGGAGCTGAAGAGGTTCCTGGCGGCGGGCCACACGGAACGGAACGCCCTCGAGGTCGTAATGGGCATCGGCACGTACACGATGTCGACGCTGGCGAACCGACTGACCCGGGCCACGTGAGATTCCGCCCCCATTACCGTTTTTGTAGCCCCGCAACGGGGCTACCGGCCTTCGGAGTTGGCATGACTACCTCCCCGTGTCGAGTGCATGGCCCGGGGGGTGGTGTCACCAGCTGCGCGGGCGCCGCCCGCCCCGGGCCCTCTGCCGGTGGGTGGGGGCGCCGTCACCAGTACTGGATCATCACCTTGGTGAGGATGACGACCCCCACTCCGAGGATGCCGAGACCGAGGACCGTCCTGAACATGTCCTTGGCCGGCTGGGGCTCGGAGGCGGTGGCCTTGTCCGGCTCGTCGCCTGCGTAGTACACGAGCGTGGCGTCGCCTGGTTCCCGGCTTGCCGGGCCGCCTGATTCGTTGAACCGGACGGCCTGGCCGTGCGCCGTTGTGAAGTCGTACTCGTGCCACTGGATGCGCCGCGCTACGTTGTTGACCATCTGGACGGTGGCCCAGGCGCGCACCACCCGTGCCTGCGCGGTGAGTCCGCTTTCCCACGCCGTGCGCCGTTGCCGTGTTCGGCGCACGATCGCGTGGGCGGCCCAGAACATCAGCACGATGAACAGTGGGAAGAGTATGTGGAAGACGAAATCCATGCCGTAAGTACCCCGTATGTGAGGAAAGGGAGCGGTGCGCGCCGCGTGGCGGTCGGTCACGGTGCACGCGGACCCTATCCGGGTGCATCAGGGGCATGGCGCCTGGGTGTGGATCAGAAGGTGACGTCCGGGCAGAGGCAGGACTCGCTCATCGTGTTGCGCGAGCGGCAGCCGCAGTGTCACGGGCAGGGCGGCAGGGGCCGATGGGGGCGCACCCCTGTCACTCGCATGCTGTGGTGAGCATGCAGGGGCGGCTTCGGTCCGGTGGGGGCGGGCGGTGCCGGACGCCAACCGGGTGGCCTGTTGCCGTCGCCTCACCGGCGAGAACACTGTCACCTGGTGCGACCCTCGGACGGAGCTGAAACACCTGGTCAAGCTCGGCATTCTCGCTGAGGTCGACACCAGCAGCCCTGCCTCATCGTGGCTCCGGAGACGGACACCAACTCGCGAACCGCCCTCTCAGAGGCGCTTTTTGAACATGGTCATCAGGACTGAACCCCGATTCCCCATTATTGATTCCAGCAGTAAAATTTCGCCACTCCGCAGAAGAATGCGAATATCGTCGTTCGTGAGACGGCTGCGGAAAATAGCCTGAAACAAATTGGCACTATCGCCACTGTTGTAGGACTGTACGCGCTTGATTTGGTCATATCGAATCTCGAAGACATCGCCCTTGCCTCGTAATGCACCCATAAATGCCTGAGTTGCTTTGACATATGGCTGCTCAGGAAGGAGTAAGATTCGCTTTTTCTGCATGACGATACCGCAACCGTAACGACTATTTTTGAACCGCGTCGCGTACGCTGCCACCTTGATTTTCTCTGGATCATCGAGGGTGCGGGCGAGCCTTCCGCCATGTTCATGGAGTTCGGTAAAACTTGAGTACTTACCGTCGCTCGCCTCATACAGACGTTCGGCAAACTTTCCTGCCCCTGCGACCATGAGGTCCCCACTCTCAGGAGGTCATGCGCAGACCGAGACGGGTGCACCGCTAGCAGCCGATATAGATCCAGTCCGACACATCTCCAGGATAAGTAGAGCAAGCCGGGACAAGTATCCCGAGTCGAAGTTGTTACTGAGCCTTTGCCAACCTGGCTGACTGTGGCGTGAGTTGGTGTAGTGGTCGGTAATCCGCGCACCGGTCCTGCACCCGGCACGGGAGAACTCCTCGGAAACGCACCGAAGGCAAACGACACAACGCCGCCCTCATCTGCCTCATCAAGAACCCAGACCTTGACCGAACAGATAGGAGCCCCCCCCGGGCGGGGTGACGCACAGGCGGTTCACAGCGAGTCCTGAGGGAACGCACCGGAACCCGGCCTACCGTCGCGGACATGGCAGACAGTGATCTCAAACGGCGCAAGGTCCTGGTGCTCGGCGGTGCTGCCGCCGGGACGGCCGGGCTCGCTCTGGCGGGGTGCGGCAGCTCATCGGACACGGACTCCGGGTCCGCGTCGGACTCCGCCTCCTCGTCCTCCACCGGCTCCGCTTCCGGCGACGGCCAGTGCGTGCTCATGTCCAGCGTCACCGAAGGGCCGTACTACCTGGACGGTGCGCTCGTCCGGAAGGACATCACGGACGGCAAGGAGGGCGTACCCCTCACCCTGAAGCTGACCGTGCAGGACACCACCGACTCGTGCGACCCCGTCGCCGGGGCCGCTGTGGAGATCTGGCACTGCGACGCCTGGGGCTACTACTCCGGCTACACGGACGCGAACCCCGGCGGCAAGGCTCCCGCCGAGAGCGAGGACAAGAGCGGCGCCGACGACAAGACGTACCTGCGGGGCTATCAAGTCGCGGGCAAGGACGGCGTGGTGGAGTTCACCACCATCTTCCCAGGGTGGTACACGCCGCGCGTCACCCACATCCACGTCAAGGTGCACACGGGCGGGGAGAAGGAGGACGGGACGTACGAGGGCGGCAAGGTGAACTACACCGGGCAGCTCTTCTTCAAGGACTCGATCGGCGACGCCGTGTACAAGCTGGCGCCGTACTCCCGGCACACGGGCAGCCCCACCAAGCTGGACGACGACATGGTGTACGGCGGGGGCGGCGCCAAGGACGGGCTGATGACGGTGAGCGGGTCCGCGGGCAAGGGGTACACCGGGACCCTCACGCTCGGCATCGACCCCGACGCGTCCAACGACGGTGCGGGCGGCAGCGGGGGTGGAGACGGCGGCGAGCCGCCCACAGGGGCCCCGCCGAGCGGTGCGCCCAGCGGCGCTCCCAGCGGTGCGCCCGGCGGCGCTCCGTCGAAGTCGTAGGGGGCGCGAGGTCGTGGGTCTTGTCGGAGCGTACGACGATGAACGCCTCGCGAGAGCGGCCGTCCAGGCGCTCGTCGCCGAAGCGGAGTTGGCGCCGCGGGCCGGGGCGGTACGGGAGGACGTCACCGCGGCGCGATGGGCGGCGCAGGCGCTGAGGCCCGGCTTCGCCGCGATGGCCGCCGCCGCCCGCAGGAACGGGGAGCCGACGCAGGCGCTGCGCGAGGAACTCGGCTTCATCGGCCGTGCGACGGAGCGGTCGATGCTGCGGGCCACCGGAGGGGTGAACACGCACAAGGGATGTATCTGGTCTCTCGGCCTGCTGCTGGCCTCGGCGGCGCTCCAACCGGAGTCCCCCGTCGATGAGTTGACTGCCACCGCCAAACGCCTGGCCACTCTCCGGGACCGCTCTGCGCCGCGCCTGCCCTCGCCCGGATCGACGGTCTCCGCGCGCTATGGGGCGGCGGGCGCCAGGGGCGAGGCGCGGGCCGGATTTCCGCATGTGCGGCGGGCGTTGGTGGCCCTGCGTGCGGGGACGGGGCGGCCGGACGCCCTGCTCTCCATCATGAGCACGCTCCAGGACACCGGAGTGCTTTACGCGGCGGGGCCTCATGGCCTCCGTGCGGTCCAGGCGGGCGCGCGGGAGATCCTCGACGCGGGCGGCACCGCGACCCCCGAGGGCGCCGCCGCGCTCACTGCGCTCGACGCCGGGCTGCGCCGCGAGGACCTGCGTCCGCGAGGCAGCGCCGCGCTCCTGGCCTGCGGCATCTTCCTCGACGACGTGGCGTCGACGTGGCCCGCGAAGGTACGGGTCGCGGGCCCGCGCTCCGCCGGCGGCAGCCGCCCCGTCCTCACCCCTGCCTCCGATACATGACCCGCCGCAACGCCACCTCCACCGGCCCCCGCCGCCCCGCCCGCTCCATCGCGTACGCCCCCACGACCGTCACCAGCCACACCCCCACCGCGAACAGCGCCATGGTCGCGCTCGTCAGATGCTCGCCGAGGCCGAGCCCCCAGGCGGCGAGGACCGGGGCGAAGATCAGGGAGTGGGCGAGGTAGCAGGAGAGGGAGCGCTTGCCGACGGCGGAGACGGCCGTGATGGCCTTCGCTCCTCGGAGGGGTCGACGGGACCGTGACGCGCGCCCGGTCCACCAGTGGACGAACAGCGCCACGGCAGCCACGTACCCGAGACCGGCCGCGTTCCCCGTGGCGTCCCGCAGCAGGGTCAGTACGCCGCCCTCGCTCTGCGCGTCGTCCGGAACGGTGATCGCCCCAACGTGAGCAAGCGCCGCGGGCAGCGCGCCGAGCCACCCCACCGCGATGCCGACCACGGCGGTCCGGCGCAGCAAGGGCAAGTGGCGCCCCGGCTCTTCCAACACCCGCCTGCGCGCGGCCCAGAAGCCGAGCAGGAAGATGACGTACGCGCCGCCCACCAGCGACAGCGGAGCCGCCGCGAAGGTGACGAACAGGCCGCTCGTGAAGCGGGTCCCCGCCGCGGTCAGCCAGTTCCCCTCGCCCGCCGCGTACGCGTCCGCCCCCGGTTCCGCGCCCGAGTCGCCCAGCGTGCCCAAGTCGCCCGCCAGCGCGGCAGACACGACGGGCTGGGCGGCAAGCACCACGAACTGAGCGGCGGCGATCCAGATCCACCACTTCAGCGCGCGGTCACTGCGCCGCAGGAAGAACCAGCCCAGGGCGAGGCTGAGGACCCCGTAGAAGCCGACGATGTCCCCGGCCATCAGCAACGTGGCGTGCAGGAGACCGATGACGATCAGGCAGAGACTGCGTCGCCGCAGCAGCCGTGCGGCCTCGCGCTCCGAGGTACCGGCTGACGTCTGCCGCAGGAAGAGCTGCATCATCCCGTACCCGAAGAGGAACGCGAAGAGCGGATAGATGCGCAGGTCAAGGACGGTGATCATGGCGAACTGCACGGCATGATCGGCCCATCCGCCGTCCACCGGCTGCCACCCGGACGGCCCGTGCCCGGCCGCCGTCAGATGGAACGCGGTGTTGGACAGCCCGATGAACAGCAGCATGAGCCCCCGCGCGAGATCGGGCGCGAGGGCCCGCTCGCCGGGGAGTACGCCCCCACGCCGGGGCGCGGCTGTCCGTGCGGCCTGGGGTGTGGCCTCTTCAGTGCTCTCGACCGTCATGCCTGAACGCTAGGAAGACGACCAAGGCCCGGACATCCGTCTTCCGTCTAGCGGCACTGGCCGAAGGGATAAGGGATAAGGGATATGGGAGGGGCGTTGGGGAGTTGTTGGTGGGGTGGGTGAGGATGCGAGCCATGACCGCTAAGAAGAAGATCGTTCGCTCTGTGGGTGTGCTCGCCGCTGCCGTCGGGCTCGTCGCGCTCAGCAATCCGGCTTATGCCGCGGGGGATGTCTACAAGGGCACAGGGTGGCGGATTCTGTCCGGGCGGGGGATCGAGTCGCTCAGCCCCGACCCGTACGTCATTCACCTCGTCAAGCCCAGCGCGTCCGCCACCAAGCTGACCGCCGCGCAGACCAAGAAGGCGGAGGCGCAGCTGCGGGCGCAGTTGAAGAAGACCGCGGCCCAGCTGACCTCGGTCACGGGGACCAAGTTCACGCTGGCCGACGGCTATCACAAGGAGCAGAACGCCTGTAACACCGCCGAGCGCCACGTCATCACCGTGGGGATGAAGTACCGGCCCTTCACCCCCGGCAACAAGCCGGGCTACTCCCAGGCGCACCCGTGTTCCGCCAGCGCCAACCAGAGCGCGTGGGGCGGCTGGATATGGGTCGACAGCGAGTACTGGATACCGGGCGACTGGGCGGCCTCCCCGGCGCTCGTCTCGAACATGATGAGCCACGAGATCGGGCACTCGATAGGACTCGACCACGCCAACGTGGACGGTTCGGACGCCAACAAGACCGCGGACCCCTACGAGTGCGTCTCCAACAGCAGCAAGGACCGGCCGCTCATGTGCTCGCCCAACGGCGGCTACGGCAGGGCAGGCGGCAGCGACGCCCGCGTCAAGAAGTACGCCGGGCAGTACACGAAGTGGGACATCGCCGGGCTGAAGGCCCTCAAGGCCAACTTCAGCCGGTAGCCGGTAGCCGGTAGTGCTTCAGCCGGTGGGCGACAGAGCCGACACGGGCGTCGAAGGCCGGCGCGTCGGCTCGTACGGCGCGCCGAGCCCCCACGCCTGGTGCATCGCGTCCGCGAACGCCGCCGCCAGCTTGTGCTCGCCGCTCTCGTTGGGATGCGTCCCGTCGTACGTGTCGACGTCGATGTCGTACGACGGCGGCGTCGATGCGAGGAGCAGCGGGGACGCGCCCGTGTCCAGGTCGGCCACCGCCTTCGCGAGGAGCACGTTGAAGCGCGAGACCTCCGCCGCGAACGGGGCGTCCGTCCGGGCCCGGATGTTCGGGATCACCGGGAGCAGGACGAGCCGGATGCGCGGGTTCGCCGACCTCGCCTCCGCGACGAGGCGGCGTGCGTTCCGCGCCGTCTGCTCCGCGTCCGTGTAGAAGCCCAGGTCGATCAGGCCGAGCGAGATGAGAAGGACGTCGGGGCCTTCCTGCCGCACCGCCTCCGCCATCCGCGGCGCCATGTGCAGCCAGCCCTCGCCCCAGCCCGCGAAGTGATGGCGCGGGAAGTCCGGGTCCTCACATGCGTAGGCGTACGAGACCGGCTCACCGGAGACCTTGTCGTGCAGCGCCTGGCGCGGGCCCACCACGGCGAAGGCCGCGTCGCCGAGCGAGGCCCGCAAGTGCTGCCACATCCGGTGGCGCCAGGTGTGTTCCCCCGCGCTGCCGATCGTCATCGAGTCACCGACGAACATGAACCTGAGCATCCGCTCATCATCCCGGATCAAGGCCCCGGCCTGCGATGTGAGGCTGAACACCTGCCGGACGAAAGGCCCCTGCGCCGGGGTGGCAGTCTTGGCCCATGCGTTCACTGCGTTCTTCGATGGGTGCCACGGGTGCCACGGCTGTCAGGGCTGTCAGGGGTGCCACCGGTGCCGGGGCCCTGGCTCTGCTCTTTCTCGCCGCCGCCGTCGGCCCCGCCGCCGCCGACGACAGCCATGACGGGTTCACCATCAAGGACCCCCGCATCATCGAGTCGAGCGGCCTCGCCGCCTCCCGCGCCCACCCGGGCGTCTACTGGACGCACAACGACCAGGACAAGAACGGGGCGCTGCTCTACGCGGTGGACGGCAAGACCGGCAAGACCGTCGCCACCGTCACCATGACCGGCGTCGGCACGCCCCGTGACGTGGAGGCCATCTCCGTCGGCAGCGACGGCAACATCTACGTCGGCGACATCGGCGACAACCTCGGCGGCACCTGGCCCCACGTGTGGATCTACAAGCTGCCCGAGCCGAAGAAGCTGGGCGATCAGACCGTCCGCGCCACCCAGTACACGGTGAAGTACGAGGACGGGGCGCGCGACGCCGAGGCGCTGATGGTGCACCCCAAGACCGGGCGGATCTACATCGCCGACAAGAAGGAGGAGGGCGGCGGCCTGTACGAAGGGCCCGCGCAGATGTCCGCATCCGGGACCAACGTCTTCAAGCGCCTGGGCGACACGGGCCTCTGGACCACGGACGGCGCCTTCTCGCCCGACGGGAAGCAGCTCGCCCTGCGCGGTTACCTCGGCGGAGTCTCGTACACCTGGAAGGGCGAGGGGAAGAAGCCCGAGCGCCAGGGGCGGCTGAGTGTGCCGCTCCAGCGGCAGGGCGAATCCGTGACGTACACCCTGGACGGCACGACCCTCATGTACGGCAGCGAGGGCGAGCAGAGTGAGGTCGAGCCCGTCGAGGTCGAGGGGGCGGGAGGCGGCAACTCGGGTTCCAGCGGCGGGAGTTCCGGCGATGCCGGTGACGGCGGGGTCTCCGGGATCGACGGTGACCTCAAGGTGGGCGCGCTGACCCTCGCCGTCGTGCTCGTCGCCTTCTTCGGGCTGAAGCGGATGTTCCGCCGGAAGTAGTCGGTGGGGGCAGCGAGGGAGGGCAGCGGGGGAGGGCTGCGAGGGAGGGCAGGGGTTACCGGCCGGGGTTACTCGCCAAGCACCCGCACCTCGTAATGCAGCGTCTTGTCCCGTCGCACCTTGTGCGCGATCGGGACGAAGACCCCGTGCGACACCGGGTACTTGCGCCGCATCAGCCTCGACGCGTGCTTGTTCTCCTCGCCGCCCTGCTCGAGGAGCCGCACCCGCGCCTTGATTTCGGGCCCGGTCGGCGCGCCGCGCACCGTCGAGGGGGCGAGCTCGATCTCGGGGTTGCGGCGCATCCGCTTGGCCTTCCAGGCCCTGGCGTAGGTGCGGACGTACGCGTGGTCGCCCTCGACGACGATGCTGACGGGGGTGCCCACGCCCGTGCCGTCCTTCTTGTGACTCGTGAGCAGGACGGCGTACTGCTTCACGAACGGGGAGAGCGCCGGGCTCGCCCCGGAGTTCGCATGCCTCGCGGATTTCGGCGTCATGCCTCCATCTAGGCAGTGATCGCCCGGTTTGTCATGCCTTCCGGGCGCTGTTCTCCGTGGCCTCGCGCCGCGCCACCAGCACGTCCAGTCCGTCGAGCAGCCGCTGGAGGCCGAACTCGAAATGGTCGAACTGTGAGCCGAACGCGTCGTCGGAGAGCCCGGCGAGGTGGGGGTAGCGGCCGCTGCTCATGATCCGGCTGAGGGTGGGGGACTGCGCCTCCCAGAACGCCTGGTCCGTCAGGCCGCTCTTCTTCACCGCCTCCATCTCGTGCACCTGGGTGCGGGCGACCCCGGTGACGTACCCCTCGACCATGACGATCACGCCGATCCGCTCGGGGTCGGTCAGGCCCATCGACTCGATCCCGGAAAGGGCGTGCTCCAGGCTGCCGACCGAGCCGGGGCCGAGCACCGGGCGGGCCTGGTTCACCTGGAGCAGCCAGGGGTGCTCGCGGTAGAGGACGAGCGTCTCGTGGGCGTACGCCTCCACGGCCTCGCGCCAGCCACCGCTCGGCGGGTGCTCGGCCTCACCGGGCCGTGTGTCGCCGGCCCGCGTGTCGCCGGCCCGCGTGAAGACGCGGTCCAGCATCAGGTCGAGCAGTTCGCCCTTCCCGGGGACGTAGCGGTACAGGGACATCGTGCCGGTGCCGAGCTCCGTGGACAGGCGGCGCATCGAGAGGGCCGTGAGCCCCTCGGCGTCCGCGAGGCGCACCGCCTCGGTGACGATCCGGTCCAGGGTGAGCCCGGGTTTGGGTCCCCGCGTGGGGCGTTCGCCCTCGCCCCAGAGCAGTTCCAGGCTGCGGGTGATGTCGCTGCCGGTGCGCCGGGCGTCGTCGTTGCGCTGGGAGTCGTCGCCGCCGTTCGTGCTCGTCATGGGGCTCAGCCTAATCGCCGGATCGGTTATTGAGTACACCGTACCCACGGAATTGGGTACGGTGTACTCTCAAATGAGTACGGTGTACTCAGATGACTCGAGGAACTCGAAGGCTGGAGGGGCGGCAGTGAGCGAGAACGACGAATACGCGGTGCGGGCCGAGAGGTTGGACAAGCGCTACGGGGAGAAGAAGGCCCTGGACGCCTTCGATCTGCACGTGCGGCGCGGCACGGTGCACGGACTGCTCGGCCCGAACGGCGCGGGCAAGACCACCGCCGTACGCATCCTCTCGACACTGGTGCGCCTCGACGGCGGCCGCGCCGAGGTCGCGGGCGCCGATGTGGTGCGCAGCCCCGACGTCGTACGCGGCCGCATCGGTCTGACCGGCCAGTACGCGGCGGTCGACGAGGTCCTCACCGGTCGGCAGAACCTGGAGATGTTCGGCCGCCTCTTCCACCTGGGCGGCAAGCGGGCCGCGCTGCGCGCCCAGGAACTGCTCGAGCAGTTCGACCTGGTGGACGCGGCGGGCAAGGGCGCGGGCCAGTACAGCGGAGGCATGCGGCGCAGGCTCGACCTCGCCGCTTCGATGATCCTCGCGCCCGCCGTCCTCTTCCTGGACGAGCCGACCACCGGGCTCGACCCGCGCGGACGCCTCGAAGTATGGGACACCGTGCGGAAGTTGGTCGCGGACGGCACGACCGTCCTGCTCACCACCCAGTATCTGGACGAGGCCGACAAACTGGCGTCCCGGATCACCGTCATCGACCAGGGCCGCGCCATCGCCGACGACACCCCGGACGGCCTGAAGAACACGGTGGGCGGCAGCTACCTGGAGGTCGTGGTGCGCGAGGCCGCCGATCTCCCGGCGGCCATGAAGGCCGTCGCCCGTGTCGCGTCGGGCGTGCCCGAGGCCGTCGACCTGGAGCGGCGCGTCCAGGCGGCCGTGACCGACCGGGTCGGCGCGCTGACGGACGTGGCGCGGACGCTGCAGGACCAGGGGGTCGCGGTGGAGGACATCGGCCTTCGCAGGCCGAGCCTCGACGACGTGTTCCTGCGGCTCACGGGACACCGGACGGAGCCCACGGAACCCGACGCGGGCGCGGCGGGTGCGACCGCTTCCGCAAAAGCCGCCGCCGGAATCGACGAGAACGAGAAGACGGGAGTCTCGGCATGAGCGCCGTACTGACAGCGGATGCCACGGACGCGCAGGCCTCGCACGGGCGCCTCTACTGGGCGCTCGCCGACACCGGGAACGTCACCCGTCGCTATCTCACCCACTTCCAGCGCCAGCCCGTCACCATCGCCTGGCAGCTGGGCTTCCCGATCATCTCCGTGCTTCTGTACGGCTTTGTGTTCGGGGAGGCGATGAAGGTGCCCGGCGGGGGCGACGACGGCGACTACAAGCAGTTCCTGATGCCCGGCATGTTCGTGATGACCATGGCCTTCGGCTTCATGAACACCGCGGTGGCCGTGGTCACGGACTCCTCCAAGGGCGTCATCGACCGCTTCCGCTCGATGCCGATGGCGCCTTCGGCGGTGGCTGCGGGTCGCGGTCTCGCCGACCTGATCGTGGCCTGCGCCGAGCTGACGATCCTCGCGCTCACCGCGCTTGCGATCGGCTGGCGGGCGGACGCCGGACTGCCGCAGACCCTGGCGGCGTTCGGACTGCTCCTGTTCCTGCGGTTCAGTCTGATCTGGGTGGGCGTGTTCCTGGGCCTCGTGGTGCCGACCCCGGAAGCGGCGGGCGGGCTCTACGCGGTCGCCTTCCCGCTCACCATGATCTCCAGCGTCTTCGTCGCGCCGTCCCTGATGCCCGACTGGCTGGCGCCGATCGCCGCCTGGAACCCCGTGTCCTCCACGGGCACGGCGGCACGAGAACTCTTCGGCAACCCCGGGGCGGGCGGGGCGAGCTGGGTCGAGCAGAACGCGGTGCTCATGGCGGTGGTGTGGCCGGTGGCGATCTCGCTCTTGTTCCTGCCGCTTGCGGTACGGAAGTTCAAGCAGTTGAGCAGGTAAAAGCAGAGTTCCCCGCGCCCAAAGG
>NZ_JBHTSF010000126.1:0-26452 GCF_042795295.1 Streptomyces sp. NPDC056486 | reverse complement strand
GAGTCCCCAACTCCCCGGCGGGCGCCGCGTCCTGACCGCGGAGGCTGATTGCGGAGGCGCGGTTCAGAAGAGGCCGGTCGTCGGAGGGTCCTCCCCGGTGAGGTGGTACGCGCCGGCCGCCGCGGCCTTCCAGTCGCGCGGGTTGTGGTTGGCCACGGTCCGCGCGTTGCGCCAGTGCCGGTCCAGGGCATACTCCCGGCTGGTCGCCGAGCCGCCGCCCACATCGAAGAGGAGTTCGGCGGCTTTGAGCGCGGACTCGATGGCGACGTACTGCCCTTGGGCGACGGAGACCGCGCCGTCCGCGCCCGCCGCGCGGACCTCCGCGTCGGGGGCGCGGCGGACCCGTTCCAGGGCCTCGGCGGCGAGGACGACCGAGGCGCGGGCTGCATGCGCGCGGGCGCCGATCTGCCCGACGACGTGCCGGACGTAGGGGTCGTCCACGCTCCTGTCCGCCGTGCTGTGCTTGATCGGGCGGGCCTTGGCCCGGGTGAACCACACCGCGTCGTCCAGCACCGCCGCGGCGATACCCGCCTGCACCGACGCCAGATAGAGCTGGGCGAACGACCCCTGCCAGGGGTGGCGCAGAGCGGCCGGATCGGTGCGGATCACCTCGTCCTCGGTGACGCGGACGTCGGTCAGCCGGGTGCTGCCGCTGGCCGTGAGGCGCTGGCCGACCGCGTCGAAGTCGTCCAGCGGTTCCACGCCCTCCCGGTCGGTGGGGACCTCGAACCGGACCACCTTGCCGTCCACGTCCAGGGCGGTACCGCTGAACCAGTCGGCGTGCAGCGCACCCGTGCTGTAGTACTTGGTGCCGTTCAGCAGGTAGCCGGTGCCGTCCCTGCGGAGTGTGGTGGTCACCGAGCCGCTCGCTCCGCCGGTCCGTTCGTTGCCGGTGCCCGCGAACAGGTCGCCGTCCAACAGCCGTCCCAGCGTACGGTTCCGGTGCGGCAGGTCGGTGCGGGTGGCCACCTGGTTGGCTGTCAGGAAGCTCGACCGCAGTGCCTGGGCGACGTTGGAGTCGGCGCGGGCGACCTCGATGACGGCCTCGACGATGTCACGGACCGTGCCGCCCGCACCGCCGTCCTCGGCGGCGACGCCGATCAGCAGCAGTCGCGCCGAGGCCAGCGCGCGCACCTCCGCGAAGGGATGATCGCGGGTGCCCTCGCGGTCGCGGGCGGTCGCCGCGAGACCGCTCAGGACGGGGGCGATCGAGGCACGGATCCCGGCGATGGTGGGCCCGCCGGGCGAGGCGGCCGGACGCGTGGTCGCGGCGATCACCCGGTCTGCGGTGTGGCTGGCGATCCGGTCGGTGCTCCGGTCGGTGGTGCCGAGCGTTTCGGTCACGACGCGGCTCCTACGGAGACGGAGGCGGGGGCAGAGCTGGGTACGGACGCGGGTACGGGTACGGGCAGGCCGAGCGCGGCGCGCAGTGTCGGCCCGGCGGGTGGCTGGAGCCGCGGCACCAGTGCCTCCAGCACGGCACGCAACCGACCGGGAGCACCCGTGATCGTGAGGTCAAGGCCGTCGAGACCGTACAGTTCGGCCCGTTCGGCCAGGTAGGCGGCCACCCGCTCGGGGGAGTCGCCGCTCGCCGGGAAACCGACCCGGCCCAGCACCCGGACCTCCTCACGGGGCCGCCCGGCGCGTCCGAACGCCTCGGTGAGACGCGTGGCCGTCTGCTCGTCGTGTTCCTCGGGCAGGATCACGACGTCGGCGTGTGCGAGGGCGTCGGCCAGGTCCAGTTCGTCACCGGCGTCGGCCACGAGGACCGGCCGGCCCTGCGGCGAGGACGGTCCGTCCAGCGGCCCCGCGACGCGGTAGAAGCGCCCTTCGTGACCGAGTGGCCGGATCAGCGTGTCCTCGGTGAAGACCCCGGTCTCCTGGTCCCCGAGGAGAGCCGCGGCGGGGAAGGTCTCCCACAGACCGGTGAGGACACGGGCGTACTCGGCCCAGCGCAGAGTGCGGGCGGTGGCCGCAGGGTCCGGGACCGTGGCCTCGCTGACCTCGTCGCCGTCCCCGGAGCGCAGGACCAGACCGGACCGGCCGTTCGTGGCCCGGTCGAGGGAGAGGACCCGACGGGCCAGGTTGTAGGGGGCGTTGTGCGTGGTCGGGGCGTCGACGAGCCAGCGCAGATCGGGGAAGCGCCCGGCGAGGTGGGCGGCCGTAGTGACGGGGTCGAGCACGTCGCCGGGGGCACCGTCCAGCAGGCGTACGGCGCTCACCCCCGTGTCATGGGCGATCGTGGCCACGTCGGCGACGGTGTCGGGGGAGGCCCCGGCCGCGAGGCCGAGGACGATGGCTGTGCCGGCTGTGCTGGCTGTGCTCATACGGAACTCAGCTTTCCTGATCCGGAGTGACGGGGACGGCCGGGCAGTCCCAGACCGAGGTGGTCCCGCAGGGTGCGGCCGGTGTACTCGTGGCGGAAGAGGCCACGACGGCGGAGTTCGGGCACCAGGTGGTCGACGAAGTCGTCGAAGCCGGACGGGAGCACGTCGGGCATGACGTTGAAGCCGTCGGCCGCGCCCTCCTGGAACCAGCGCTGGATGTCGTCGGCGACCTGCTCGGGAGTGCCCGTCACGATCCGGTGGCCGCCGCCCCCGCTGAGCTTGCGCAACAGCTGCCCGAGGGTCGGGTTCTCCCGGTCGACGATCGCCTTCACGATGCGGTAGAACGTCTGCGACCCGCCCGCGTCGTCCGGCTCGACCAGCAGCTCCCGGGGGATGGGCTCGTCGTCCGCCAGCCCGTCCAGGGAGAAGCCCAGCTGACCGGCGAGGCGCCGACGGGCGTAGGCGTCGGGCAGCACCTCGTCCAGGGTCTCGCGGCGCCGTCGCGCCTCCTCCTCCGTACTGCCGAGGACGGTGGACAGGCCGGGCAGCACCACGACTTCGTCCGGGTCGCGCCCGAAGTGCACCGCTCCGGCGCGGATCTCGTCGCGGAACGCGCGCGCGTGGGCCAGGTCCTGGTCCGCGGAGAAGATCACCTCACCGACCCGGGACGCCAGCGCGCGGCCGTCGCTGGAGCCGCCGGCCTGCACCACGACGGGGCGCCCCTGCGGCGAGGCCAGGCCCGTGCGGTCCGCCCACCGGCCGATCACCTCCTCGGTGAAGGACGCGGCGCGCTCGTACCGCCAGGCGTGCTCGGGCTCGGCGGCCCGGCCGAAGTTGCGCGCGGCGGCGGCACCCGCGGTGGTGACCACGTTCCAGCCCACCCGGCCGCCGCTGAGGAAGTCCAGGTCGCCGACCCGGCGGGCCAGTTCGGCGGGGTCGTTGTAACTCGACGACAGGGTGCCTATCAGCCCGACGCGTTCGGTCTGCGCGGCGATGCGCGCCAGTACGGTGGTCGGTTCGAGGTTGTTTCCGGGGCGGTGTCGGACCAGCGGTTCGAGGACGGGGCCGTCGGCGAGGAACACCGCGTCCAGCTTCGCGGCCTCCGCCTTGCGGGCGATCTCGGTGTAGTGCTCCACGGTGTAGCTCGCCAGCGGGTCGGTGCCGGGGAACCGCCAGGATCCGCCGAAGACACCGGCGTTGAGGATGTTGACGTTGAGATGCAGTTGCCGGGTCACCTGGACTGCTCCTTCCGAAGCATCCGAAGCATGTGGAGCCTGCGCAGTTTCCGAAGGAGCGTGCGGGGCGGGTGACTCATGTGTCTCCTCGGGAAGTTCAACGGCTCGCCAGTTCACGTCCGGCGACGGAGGCGAGCAGCTGCTCGGTGTACGGGGCGGACGGATGGTCGAAGACCTCGGCGACGGTGCCCTGTTCGACGATGCGGCCGCGGTGCATGACCGCGACCCGGTCGGAGATCGCGCGCACCACCGCCAGGTCGTGCGAGATGAAGACGTACGTCAGTCCGCGTTCGCGTTGCAGGCGGACCAGCAGCTCCAGGATCTGCGCCTGCACCGAGACGTCGAGCGCCGACACCGGTTCGTCGAGGACGACGACCTTCGGCTCCGACACCAGGGCACGGGCGATCGCGACTCGCTGGCGCTGCCCGCCGGAGAGTTCGCGCGGATGGCGGTGCAGGAACGAGGAGGGCAGCGCGGCGGACTCCAGCGCGGACACCACCCGGTCGCGGTTCTCCTGTCTGCGGCGCCGGCGTTCGCGGGCCGGCTGGAAGGAGTGCAGAGGCTCCTCCACGACCGAGAACACGTCGAAGCGCGGGTCGAAGGAGGCGTAGGGATTCTGGAAGACGATCTGCACGTCTCGGCGCAGCGCGCGGAACTCCTTGGCGGACAGGCCGCCCACCTCGGTGCCGAGCAGGGAGACCCGGCCGGTCGTGGGCGCGGTCAGGCCGGTCAGGACGCGTGCCGTCGTCGACTTGCCGCTGCCGGACTCGCCGACGATGGAGAAGGTGCTGCCCTGCGCCACCGTAAAGGAGATGCCGTCGACCGCGGCGTGGGCGCCGTAGCGCTTGCCGAGGTCGGTCACCTCGACCGCGGGGACGCCGGACGGTGGCTCGGGGACGGTGTGCGGGCCGAAGTCCAGCCGGGCGGGCACGCTGTCCAGCAGGTGCCGGCTGTACGCGTCCCGCGGGCTGCCGATGACCTCGCGGGTGGGGCCGAGTTCCACCAGGCGGCCCTGCCGCAGTACCCCGACGAGGTCGGAGCGGTCCGCGGCCACCCCCAGGTCGTGGGTGATCAGCACCACGGCGGTCCCGGTGCGGCGGCGCAGGTCGTCGATGAGGTCCAACACCTGTGCCTGGACGGTGGCGTCGAGACCTGAGGTCGGCTCGTCGGCGACGATCACGTCGGGCTCGGCGGCCACGGCGGCCGCGATCAGCACGCGCTGCCGCATGCCGCCGGACAGCTCGTGCGGGAACTGCCGGTAGCGCCGTTCGACGTCGGTGAAGCCGACCAGCTCGAACAGTTCGTGGACCCGCCTGCGCCGGGCCCCGGTGTCCAGGTCCGTGTGCAGCCGCAGGACGTCGTCCACCTGGGGGCCGACGCGGCGTACGGGGTCGAGGGAGGCGGTGGGGTCCTGCGGGATCAGACTGATCGACCGGCCGCGCAGTGCGCGCCTGGCGCGGGCGGACAGGTCGCCGATGGCTTGGCCCCGGTAGGTGACCGCGCCGCCCAGCAGCCGTCCGTTCGACGGCAGGAGGTCGAGGATCGCGTGCCCGATGGTCGACTTGCCTGAGCCGGACTCGCCGACGAGAGCCAGTACCTGACCGGCCGCCAGTTCGAAGCTGACGTCGGTGACGGCCGCGGTCGTCGTGGGCTGCCCCTTCTTGCGATAGCCGACGCTCAACCGCTCGACGGCCAGCACCGGGCCCGGGGGAGTGCCGTCCGGACCGACGGAGGCGCCGTCGGCGCCGGTGGACGGGGACGTGATATCGCCGCTCATCGTTTCTGCCTCTCTGCGAAGTGACGGGCGAGGCGGTTGCCGGCCAGGACGACCGCCACCACGGTCAGCGCCGGGTAGAGCACCAGGTAGGAGTTGCTCGCGAGGAAGCCGCGGCCGTCCGACACCAGGCGCCCCCACTCGGGGCTCGGCGGCTGGGCGCCGAGGCCCAGGAAACTCAGTGAGGCGATCCAGATGATGGACACGCCGAACTGGACGGTGACCAGCGACAGCGTCGGCCCCAGCGAGTTGGGCACCACATGACGCAGCAGGATCGCCCTCGGCCGGGCGCCGCCCGCGACGGCGGCCTCCACGTACTGGCTGGTCCTGGCGCTCAGCACCTCGGAGCGGATGAGCCGGGCGAAGGACGCCGCCGACGTCATGCCGACCGCGATCGCGGCCTGGAGGATGCCGTATCCCAGCAGGACCACGATGGTGATGGCCAGCAGGAACCCGGGGATGGACAGCACGACGTCGATCGCGCGCATCAGGACGGCGTCGACCCACCGGCCGAACCAGCCCGCGACCGCGCCCAGGACCGAGCCGAGGACCACCCCGACGAGCACGGCCAGCGCCGATCCGGCCAGCGAGGCGCGGGCGCCGTACACGACACGGGCGAACTGGTCGCGGCCCAGCTGATCGGTGCCGAACCAGTGGTCCCCCGACGGTGGTCGCAACCGCTGGGCGCCCCCGATCTCCGTCGGACTGGCGCCGGTGAACCAGCCGGGTACCAGCGCCCACAGGACGACCAGGGCGAGGACCAGCGCGGACAGGGCCACGCCCCAGTGGCGGCCCAGCCATCTCAGAGCCGAGGTCGCGCGGCCGGACGGAGAAGGCGGGGTGGGCCGCGCGGTGTTCGCCGACGGCGGTTCCGCCACCGCGAGCGGGCTCTCGGAGGTGGTCGTCATGGCACCTTCACCTCGATGGGGGCGCGGGCGGACGGGGACTCGGCGGCACCGGGTTCGGCGGATCCGGCAGGTTCAGCGGATCGGCCGGGTACGGAGGGCCGTGTGGCGCGCCGGGCGAGTACATCGGCCCGGACGCGCGGGTCGATGAGCGGATGGACGACGTCGACCAGCAGGTTGACCAGGACGTAACCCAGGGTGGAGACCAGCACCACGCCCTGGATGACAGGCAGATCCTGGGTGTTGACGGCGTTGGTGGTGACCTGGCCGATGCCGCCGCGGGCGAACACCGCCTCGGTGACGACCGAGCCGGCGATCAGCTCGCCCGCCGCCAGGCCCAGCAGCGTGAGCACGGGCAGCGAGGAGTTGCGCAGCACGCCGTGGCCGAAGACGAAGCGTTCGCCGGCGCCCTTGGCGTGCAGCACATGGACGAAGGGCTGCTTCCTGGTCGCCGCGATCGAGGCGCTGAACACCTGGGACAGCGGAGCCGAGACGGTGATGCCCAGGGTGAGGGCAGGCGCCACCAGGGCCAGGAACGTTCCGTCGTCGACCGCCGGGATCACGTGCAGTTGGAAGGAGAGGACGTTCAGGAGCAGGATGCCGATCACGAAGCTGGGCACCGAGGCGGCCAGCGCAGGCACTGACTGCAGCAGCCGACGCGACCGGGCCCAGGGCAGGTAGCTGCCGAGGAGTCCGACCGCCGCAGCGATGAGTGCGCCGAGGACGAACCCGAGGCCGGTCAGGCTCAGCGTGCTGGGCAGCGCGTCACCCAGCAAGCTCGACACGGTGGTGCCGCTGCTGAGCGAGTAGCCCAGGTTCCCGTGGAGCAGGGCGTCCAGGGAGTGCACGTACTGCTCCACCACCGGACGGTCCACCCCGTAGAACGCCTTGATGACGGCGCCGTCCTCCGGAGTCAGCTGGCTCTGCGGGTTCTTGACCAGGTTGGAGATCGCGTCGCCGGGCAACGCGGTGAGCAGGACGAAGGTCAGGGTGTAGGCCGCCCACAGCACCAGGACGGCCTGGGCGAGACGTCGCAGGACATGGCGTCCCATGATCAGGACAGCCAGGTGTCGTAGAAGCTCGACCGGGCCGTGGACTCGGTCCCGAACGCGTGCACGCCGGCCGCCAGACCGTAGACCTGGGTCTCGTCGTACAGCGGGATGCTCAGCGCGTTCTTCAGGATGTGGTCCTGCACCTCGGTCAGCTTCTGCGCGCGCTTCTTCGCGTCGAACTCGCCGACCTGGGCCTCAAGCAGCTTGTCCAGGGCGGGGATCTTCGTGTACGAGGCGTTCGTCAGGCCGCTGTGCCACTCGGTCCGCAGTACGTCGGGCTCGGCACGCGAGAGCTGCCCCTGCTGGAACACCTGGTCCTTGGAGAGTTCGGCCTGGTACTGACTCAGCGAGGGACTCTTCAGCTTCGTCTCGACACCGGCCTTCTTCCACTGCGACTGGAGCACCTCCACCACGGCCTGGGAGACCTGGTAGAAGGGGGTGACATAGAGAGTGAAGGACAGCCGCTTGCCGTCCTTGGTGCGGATCCCGCCCGACCCCTTCTTCCAGCCGGCCGAGTCCAGCAGCCGCTCGGCCTTGGCGAGGTCGTACTTCAGGTAGGAGCTGCCGTCCGGGCGCAGCGGTGTGCCGTGCACGAGGACACCGTCGGCGACCGGGTAACTCGGCGACAGGGCAATCTGGTTGATCTCCTTGCGGTCGGTCGCCGCCTGGAGTGCCTGACGTACCTTCAGGTCCTTGGTGGGGGCGTCCGCGGCCAGCGAGATGTGCAGCTGGTTGGACTCGCCGGCCACCGGGAACGCCTCGACCTGACCGCCGCCGCTCTTGACGGTCTCCTCGTCGACGGGCGCGATGTTGCGGACGACATCGGCCTGTCCGGACTGCAGGGCGCCGACCGCGGTGCTCTGCTCGGGAACCGTCCTGAACTCGATCTCCGACAGATACGCCTTGCCCTGGTGTTTCGCGCTCTTCGGTGCCCAGTCGTAGTCGTCACGGCGCTTGAGGGTCACCCGGTTGGTGCCGTTGCCGCCGGAGACCACGAACGGGCCCGAACCGACAAGACCGGTCAGCTCGCCCTGTTTCTTCCAGTCCTTCTTCAGATAGGACTCGGCCAGGATGCCGGTGCGGTAGAACGAGAGGAGCTGGAGGAAGCCCGTGTTCGGCTTCGACAGGGTGACCTTCACGGTGTCCTCGCCGACGGCCTTCGTGCCGACGTAGTTGGCGAAGAAGGTGTCGGGGGCGATGCCCTGCTTCTTGTCACCGAACCCGTGCTGGTCGAGGTTGTCCTTCACCACCTGTGCGTCGAGCGCGGTGCCGTCGCTGAACGTCACCCCGGACCGCAGATGGAAGGTGTAGGTCAGATGGTCGGGGCTGACGGTCCAGCTCTTGGCGAGCCACGGCTCGATCTTCCCGGTCTTCGGGTTCTGGTACGTCAGCCGGTCCGCGAGGTTCGCGGTGACGTTGCTGTTGGACCACAGGGTGTTGGTGATCTGCCAGGCCCCATAGGCGACGGGATCGTAGTACGTCAGCTTGCCCCCGTAGACCGGCTTCGAGGAGGCGGAACCTTCCTGTGTGCCACCGCCGCAGGCCGACAGGAGCAGGGTCAGGGCGGCGACACAGGCGCCTGCGGCCGTGCGGGAGCGGACACGAGTAAGTCTCATGGCGGCGTGACATTCCTTTGAACAGGCGGCGGAGGACGCCGAGTTGCCGACCGGGGTGAGCCGTGCGAAGGCACGCGGAGGCCCGCGGCCACGGGCGTCGCGTCGGTGCGAAGGGTGGGTACGGAAAATCCGGGATCAGACAGGAACGGACGGGATCAGATCGGGCCTGGTCATTTCAGGTCCGGGCGGACACGCCCGTGACGGGCGACTGAGGCCGCTGCAGTGATGTCGTCCGGCGAGAGGTGCTGCCGGGGCGGGCGCTCAGGCCCTGCCTCGTTCAACAGCGTGCGCTGGAAACCCTGAGCAGGTCGATGCACCGCTCGCTGGTCAGCAGTGTTTGCCGGCTCATGGGCAGAGAGTCTGTGTGGGTTTCCCGAAATCTGTCAACCGCCGTCTCGCGGTACGAACCGTGCCGCGAACCTGACACCGCGGGGCCGCATTGACATCCCTGACGATCACGCTGAGACTCGATCACATGCCCGAGGTCCCGCTCCTTACCAGTGAGCTCTGCGTCGACCTCGTCCGCGTGTCCAGCGCGCAGTGTTGATGCCGCGATCCGCCTCCGCCGTGCGCCGACTCCACGGCTGACCCTCCACCGGTCCCACGCTTCACACAGTGTTCATTCCCGGTGTTCATCCCCGGTGTTCACCCCCGGCGGTCCACACCGCGCTGATCCGCAAGGAATTCCCATGACCCGCTCCGTGGAGCGCTCCGTACGTGTACTCCCATCCCGACCTGCCGAGTCCGCTACCGCCACCACCGCCGTCGACTCCGCGGCGGCGGTGGACGCGGCGGACGGCGAGCCGCTCGTCCGCGACGTCAGTCGGTTCGCGCGGGAGGTGCTGCTGCCGCGAGCGCTCACGACCGACCGCGAAGGAGTGCCACCGGACACCGTCACGGCGCTGCGCTCCGCCGGAGTCCTCAACCACCTGGCTCCGGCCGGGTTCGACGGCGCCGCACTCGACCGCGCCGCCGACCGGCGGCTGCACGAGGTGCTCGCCCACGCGTGCTTCAACACCTGGCTGGTGTGGGCCCAGCACGCCCCGACGGTGGCCCGGATCGCCGGCCTGCACGCCCGCGGCGACCGCCATCCGCTGGCGGAGGGCGTACTGCGCGGAGACATCTTGGTCGGCGCCGGCCTGAGCGACGTCCGGCGCTTCCCCGACCGGTACGTCAGGGCCACCCGCCGGGGCGGGAGCCTGCGGTTCGACGGCACCGTCTCCTGGGTCAGCGGCTGGGGACTCAACTCCGCCCTCTTGCTCGCCGCGGTGGAGGCGGAGTCCGAACAGGTCGTCGTCGCGCTGGTGCCGGTCGGACCCCGCATGGAGGCCGGCCCGCTCGACCTCGCGGCCGTCCGCGGAAGCCGTACCCGACGGGTCCGCCTCGACGGTGTCGAGGTGCCCGACGAGTACGTTCTGGACGTCCAGCCGCTGGCCGAGTACCGCGCGGCCGACCGCTCGATGACGCACGACGCCCGCGGCCACGTCTTCGGCCTCGCCCGGCGCGTACTCGACGAACTGGGGCAGGAGAGGGCGGCGGAGGCCGTCGTCGAACAGTGGACCCCGTACGTCGCCGAGCTGCGCGAACGTGCCTACACCCTGGCCGACGAGGCCTTGGCCGTCGCCGACCCCGGTCATCGCCGTCAGGAGCGCCTCGACCTCAAGGTCCGTGCGGGGGAGGCCGTGTCGGCGCTCAGCCGCGCTCTGGTCGTCGCACGGTCGGGCCGCGGTCTGGCCGCGGACGACACCGCGCAGCTCCATGCGCGCTCGGCACTGTTCGTCCTCGTGCAGGGACAGACCACCGAGGTGCGTGACGCCCAGCTGGCGAGGGCGGCGGCGCTCCCGGACGCGATCACCCCGCCCACGCCACGCCCGTGACCCGGCGCGCGCCGACTCCGCGGCGCCACCCCTCTTGCGACGACCACCTCTTGCGACGACCACTCCTTCCGACGACCGGCCGGCGCACGCCGTCACGGTCATCCAGCACGATCGGACATGACATGAGCGAGCAGTACCTCTGGTACATCCCCAATACCGTCGAACCCGGCCACCGAGGCGACGACACGACCGCCGGCTGGGGCTCCATCGAGTTCTCCACCGAACTGGCGCGCACGGCCGAGGACCACGGCTGGGGCGGTGCCCTGCTCGGCACCGGCTGGGGGCGCCCCGACACCTTCACCGTCGCCACCGCGCTGGCCGCCCGTACCACCACCTTCCAGCCGCTGATCGCGGCCCGGCCCGGCTACTGGCAGCCCGCCCACTTCGCTTCCGCCGCGGCCACCCTCGACCAGCTCAGCCGCGGACGCGTCCTGGTCAACATCGTCAGCGGGCTGGACAACCCGGCCGCCTACGGCGACACCACCACAGACCCCGCCCGGCGCTACGCCCGTACCCAGGAGTTCCTGCATCTGGTGCGCCGCCTGTGGACCGAGGAGAACGTCACCTTCCACGGTGAGCACTTCCAGGTCACCGGCGCGACCGTCGCACCGGGCCCGTACGCCACCGCCGAACGGCCGCATCCGACGCTGTACTTCGGCGGCGCCTCCGACGCGGCCGAGCGGGTCTCGGCCGCCGAGGCCGACGTCCAGCTCTTCTGGGGCGAGCCGCTCGAAGGGCTCGCCGAACGCATAGACCGCCTCAAGAAGCTGAGCGCGAAGGTGGAACGGCGGCACAAGCCGCTGGAGTTCGGGCTGCGGATCACCACCCTGGTGCGTGACACGACCGAGGAGGCGTGGCACGACGCCGAGGAGAAGGTGGCGCGGATGTCGGCCAAGCCCACGGAACTGACCTGGACCGGCAACCGCAGGACGGCGGTCGGACAGCGGCGGCTGTTCGAGCTGGCCGAGCGCGGCGAGGTCCTCGACACCTGCCTCTACACCACACCGGGCAAGGTGGGCGGCGGGGGAGCGGCGACCACCTGGCTGGTCGGCTCCGCCGACGACGTGGCCACGGCGCTGCGCAACTACCGCAAGCTCGGCATCACCCACTTCGTGCTCTCCGACACCCCCTACAAGCAGGAGATCGCCCGCATCGGCGACCAACTCCTGCCCAGGCTGCGCGAGTTCGAGCCGCGTGAACCAGCCGTTTGACGCACCCGCACCGGCAGCCCGACGTCAGCGAAGAATAACTTCGTATTTCGTCGAGTCGTCTCCCCTTGGCCTGTGATCAGTGCATGTGCCACGCTTCTTGTGTGACTGAAACACCGCTCGCCCTCTCCCGGCTCGCTGGAGGTGTCGCCGGTTCTCCCGCCCTCTGCGTGGAAAACCGCCGCGGCCGCCGGTGTCGTCACGTCTGTCGCTGATCCGACGTTCTTCCGCCCGCCGTACCGAGTCACCAGTCACCAGTCACTGAACCGCGTACGCGGCCCTGCCCGCGGCAGCGCCGTCCGACAGACGTGACCTCACCTCACGGACCCACGGGATCCACCTTGAGCGAACCACCCCTTCCCGCCCACTCACCGCGCGCCGACGCCCGCCCTGCTCCCGCCCGGTCCGACACCGCCTCCCGGCCGGATGCTGGTTCCGGCCGTCGGCTCCCCGTCCAGCGAGAAGAGGTCCGCGCCGTACGCGAGCGGATCCTCGGCCCCGCTTCCGAACCCGGAGCCCCGGCACCGGCGGACCGTGTCCCGTGCTGGCGGGACCTGGCCCACCGGCTGTCCGAGCTCGCCGCGACCGACCCCTCGTCGGCGGTCGCCGTCACCGGTGACGTACTCGTCGCCGAACTGCACCGTCTGTACGCCGATCCCGCCGGACGCGACTGGCTCGCGCGGCGGCACGCCGAGGGCGCGGTCCTGGCCCTGGCCGTGGCGCCGGGGCCGGGACCGGAAGCCGACGCACCGGACACGGACCGGGACGCCCCTGTGGCATCCGTGCCCGATCTCACGGACTGGGTGGGCGTCGTCCCGGCCGACGGCGCGCCGGACGCCGGTGTCACCTTCGTCCCGGCACCTCGGAGCGCGTCCGCGAGACGGCTGTTCGGGCTGGACGGACTGGCCTTCACCACGCTGTCGCCCCGGACGGCGGACAGTCCGCCCGCACACGTGCTGCGCGTACCGGACCGGGCGGATCCGCGACTGCCGTACGAGGTGCTGTCCGCCGCCGTCGACGTGGGCGTGGCCCGCGCCGCGCTGGCCGAGGGCACCGCCTTCCTGCGTGAACGTACCCGCCCTTGGCAGGACAGCGGTGTGGAGTCCGCGACCGACGAACCCCACACGATCCGCCGGTACGGGGAACTGGCCGCCACCCTGCACGCCGTGGAGAACCTGCTGGAGGAGGCGGCCGGCCTGCTGGACGGCGTCCGGCACCCGGACACCGCCGCGGGGCCGGAACCGGAACCGGGAGCGGGAACGGGAGCGGGAGCGGAGCCGACGGAGTCTGTGGGGCCGTCGGCCGAACTAGCCGTCGCCGAGCTGACCGTGTTCGCCCGCCGGGCCACCGCCGACGTGGCCACCGGGATCCTGGAACTCACCGGCGCAGGATCGACCGCCGAGCGCTACGGCCTCGACCGGCACTGGCGCGACCTGCGCGCCCACGGACTGGTCGCCTCGGCGCGCTGGACCGAGGCCGCCCTTGGCGAGCTGGTCGTGACCACGGCGGCGACGGAAGAGGCCGCGGTATGACGGACAACACCGCCCATGACGGCGGCGAACGCCGACGACTGCACCTTACGGAGGAACGGCATGCCGACGTCTGACAGCGTGACGTGGGCGGGGGAGAGCGGGACCCGCATCCCGGCGGGCGAGCGGCGGACTTCCGTGCCAGAACCGGTGCAGAGCGACCCGGTGCCGCACGGTCCCGGAGGCACTGGCGGCACCGGCGGCACACGCGGAACCGGCGGCCGGAACGCGGCAGTTCCGGTACTGCGCGACGGAGCCGAAGCCGTCGCGGTCGCCCGTCGGCTGGCCGCGCACTGGGCCGCCACCGCCGTCCACCGCGACCGCCACCGCGTCGTCCCCGAAAGGGAGATGCGGGAGTTCGGCGCGTCGGGTCTGGCCGGCATGACCGTTCCGGCCGAGTACGGCGGCCCGGGGGTGTCGACCCGGGCGCTCGCCGACGTCATCCGGGCGCTCGCCGCCGCCGACCCCTCCCTCGGCCAGATCCCCCAGAACCACTTCATGGGCGTCGACAATCTCTCCTGGGCGCCGCCCGCCGCCAAGGAGTTCTTCTACGGGGAACTGCTGCGCGGCGCGCGCTTCGGCAGTGCGGTCTCCGAACGCAACCCCGGCCGCTACGAGTTGCGGACCAGCCTGACGCCGGCAGAGGGCGGATATCGCGTCAACGGCACCAAGTACTACTCGACCGGCGCCCTCACCGCCGACTGGGTGCGCGTGCTCGCCCTAGATCCGGACGGCGGGACGCGGCTGGCCCTGGTGCCGCGCGACGCCCCGGGGCTGCACATCGACACCGATTGGTCGGCGTTCGGGCAGCGCGTCACCTACAGCGGAACGACCCGCCTGGACGACGTCTTCGTACCGGCCGGACACGTCGTGCCCTGGGTGTCCGACCCGGCGCGCTCGCAGTTGTCGGCGGCGTTCGCGCAGATCATCCATGCCGCGGTGGAGGTCGGTATCGCCGAGGGTGCGATCGGGGAACTGCTCGCCCTGGCGCGGGAAGGCAGGACACCGTTGGTGCGGCGCCGTCCCGAACACCTGGCGGTGCTCGGCGCGGCACATGCCCGGGTCGCGGCGGCCCGCTCGCTGGTGCATCGCGCGGCGGCACTAGTGGACCACGCCCGCGCGCTGCCCGAGCCTCAACTCCCGGCGTCCCAGGCGGCATTCATCGCGGTGGAGGAGGCGAAGGGGCGCTCGTACGAGGCATCGGTCGCCGTGACCGACGAGGTGGTGCTGCTGGCCGGCGCGGACGGCCTTGACGCCGCCCTCGGCCTCGACCGGCATTGGCGCAACGCGCGCACCCACACCCTGCACGATCCGGTGCGGTGGAAATACCACCACGCGGGCGACTACCACCTCAACGGCCGTTACCCGCGGGGCATCGAACGCGTTGGCACGGCCGGCCCGCCCGTGGCGGGCGGACGATGAGCACCGAGACACGCCGGCTCCACCTGACCGTCGATCACTTCGACTCCGGTGTCTTCGGCGGCATCGGCCAAGAGCCGTACGTCGTGGCAGGGCCGTCCGCCACGCTCGACCTGCTCGGCAAGGGACGCGGCGGATGGAGAGTGACGGCCACACCGGGTGACGCGGACGCCGCGAACTTCGGCCCGCACGCGGCACGGGATGCCTGGCCTCTGACCCACAACCGTGACCCCTAACCCCCAACCCGCAACCCACAACTCGCATCCGGCGACCGGGCCCCGGCCGCCCGGTGTAGGCAACCAACCAGTGAGAAGAGCACATCACCCATGACGACCTACCGGACCCTCGGCCGCACCGGCGTGCGAGTGAGCCCGCTGTCCCTCGGAGCCATGAACTTCGGTGCCTGGGCCAACCGGGACCACGACGACTCCGTCAAGATCATCCATCAGGCGCTGGACGCAGGGATCAATGTCGTCGACACCGCCGACGTGTACTCCCAGGGCGAGAACGAGGAGATCGTCGGCAAGGCGCTGTCCGACGGCCGCCGTGACGACGTCTTCCTGGCCACCAAGTTCCACGGCCGCCTCGGCGACAATCCCAACCACCAGGGCAATTCGCGGCGTTGGATCTTCAAGGCGGTCGAGGGCAGTCTGCGCCGCCTGAACACCGATCACATCGACCTCTACCAGGCCCACCGTCCCGACCCGTCCGTCGACCTCGACGAGACCCTCGGCGCCCTCGACGACCTCGTGCGCCAGGGCAAGATCCGTTACTACGGAACCACCACCTTCGAGCCCCACCAGCTGGTGGAGGCCCAGTGGACCGCGGAGCGCCTGCGCCTGCGGCGCCCGGTCACCGAGCAGCCGCCGTACTCCCTCCTGGCCCGCGCGGCCGAGCGCGCGGTCCTCCCGGTCGCCGAGGAGCACGGCCTCGGCGTGCTGTCCTGGAGCCCGCTGGCAGGCGGCTGGCTGTCCGGCCGCTACCGCAAGGACGCCCAGGAACACGCCCACTCCAGCCGCCTGGAGCGTCAGCCGCATCGCCACGATCCGCAGCTGGAGGTCAACCGGCGCAAGCGTTCGGCGGTGGACCAACTGGCGGAGCTGGCGGACGAGGCGGGCCTGTCCCTCGTCCATCTGTCGCTCGCGTTCGTGCTGCAGCACCCGGCCGTGTCGACGGTGCTCATCGGCCCCCGCACCCAGGAGCACCTGGCCGGGCAGCTCGGTGCCGTCGACGTACGGCTGACGCCGGACGTGCTCGACCGCATCGATGAGATCGTGCCGCCCGGCATCACCCTCAGCCCCGCCGACGAGGGCTACCAGCCGCCGTCCCTCACCGACCCGTCCACCCGTCGCCGCCCGGCCGGCGAGCGCTGATACCGGCGAGCGCCGATACCGGCGGGCGCTGACCGAACCGTTTGCCCCTCCCCGTGTGAGACGGGCGAGCAGCCAGCAGAAAGTACGAGGAGACAGACACCATGGTCCACCTGCGGGAATTCGGCCGCACCGGAGTGAAGGTCAGCCCTCTGACCCTGGGAGCCATGAACTTCGGCGCGCGAGGGAACCCCGACCACGAGGACGGCGTAAGGATCATCCACGGCGCACTCGACGCCGGGATCAACGTCGTCGACACCGCCGACGCCTACTCCCAGGGCGAGAGCGAGGAGATCGTCGGCAAGGCGCTGTCCGACGGCCGCCGTGACGACGTCTTCCTGGCCACCAAGTTCCACGGCCGTCTCGGCGACGACCCCAACCATCAGGGCAATTCGCGGCGTTGGATCTTCAAGGCGGTCGAGGGCAGTCTGCGCCGTCTGAACACCGATCACATCGACCTCTACCAGGCCCACCGTCCCGACCCGTCCGCCGACTTCGAAGAGACCCTGGGCGCGCTCACGGACCTCGTCCACCAGGGAAAGATCCGCTACTTCGGCACCTCGGTCCACCCCGCCGGACAGCTCGTCCAGGGGCAGTGGACCGCCGAGCGCCGGGGACTGCTGCGGCCGTCCTCCGAGCAGATCCCGTACTCCCTGCTCGTACGGTCCAACGAGCGCGACGTGCTGCCGCTCGCCCAGAAGTACGGTCTGGGGGTGCTGGCCTACGGGCCGCTCGCGGCCGGCTGGCTGTCCGGCAAGTACCGGGCGGGCGGAGCCCAGCCGAAGTCCTTCCGGGAGGATCTGATCCCCGGCCGCTACGACATCTCCGCCCCGCGCAACGCCGACAAACTCACCGCCGCCGACGCCCTGGCACGCCTCGCGGAGGAGTCGGGCCTGTCACTGATCCAGCTCGCGGTGGCGTTCTCGCTGAACCATCCCGGCGTCTCCTCGGTCATCATCGGACCGCGGACCGCCGAGCACCTCGACACCTATCTCAAGGCGCTGGAGGTGCGGCTCAGCACCGACATCCTGGACCGGATCGACGAGATCGTTCCGCCGGGGCATGTTTTCCACCAGCGTGACAACGGAGCCGTGCCGCCGGCGGTCGCCGATCCGTCGTTGCGCCGCCGCGCGGGAACATCGCGTGAGGGCAGGGCGTCGTGACGCGCGATGTCGGTGTGTCCTAACTCGCCCGTCAGCTGTAGTCCTTCAGCCTGGGCCCGTACTACCAGTTCGTCGATGAGCCGGTCGTCTCCTGGTCCAGGGCACCGGCGGCGTCTTCCTGTTCGCCATCCAGAGCGCTACCGCGCTCGGCGCCCGAGTCTTCGCCACCTCCAGCAGCGATGACAAGCTGAAGAAGGCAGCCGCCCTGGGGGCCACCGATCGTCGGCGGTGACAACCTCAACCAGTCCGTGCACGCCACGGGTCGCCGACCACATCTCCCTGGTCGGCATCCTCGGCGGCATGACCGCCCCGCTGGACGTCCTGTCCCTGTTCCACAGCCAGGCCGCCATCCGCGGCATCGCCGTCGGCCACCGACACCGTCTACGCGTTCGCCCCCCCCACCATCACGAGGCCGGGCGTCCAATGAACCCGGACATTCCGGAACTCCGGGGCGGCGCCGATCCCATCGGATCCGATGGTGATTGCTGACAATGTTTGTCGACAGATGGGGTCCGATCCTCCGCACGGAAGGGCCCCCGGTGGTGTGGCTGAGCCCTTACGCCTGCCCGTGAGCGGTTGAGCTGGCCCGGGTGAGCGTGGTGAGCGGCGTGCGACCAGTCACACGCCGCTCACGCCGTCCGTGTGCGGCGGAGAGCGGCGCCCAGGTTGACCGGATGCTGCCTCCGTTTTACGCTCGACCTTGTGCGGAGTCGGCCTCCGTTTTTCTGGGGCCGCCGGGACGGATCAAGCAGGAGGACCTATGGACACCGAGGGCCAACAGGGGCGCAGGCCCCGAGCGGATGTCCAGCGCAACCGTGCGGCCCTCCTGGACGCGGCGCAGTGTCACTTCCTGAGGGACGGTGTCGGTGCCTCCCTGGAGGCGGTGGCCAAGGAGGCCGGTGTCGGGCCCGCCACGCTGTACCGGCACTTCCCGACCCGGGAGGCGCTGCTGGCGGCCGTGCTGCAGACCCGTTCCGAGGAGCTGGTGGCCCGCCGGGCGGACATCGCGCAGCTCGGTGATGCCTCCGAGATGCTGCGGCAGTGGCTGCGGGCCATGGAGGAGTACTTCAGCGCCTTCAGCGGGTTGCCGGAACCGCTCATGGCCGCGGCCCGCGAGCAGAAGCCGGACAACCCGCTCACCCTCCCCTGTGACGACCTCATCGCCACCACCGACGAGTACCTGCGGGCCGCGCAGCTCGCGGGGCGCGCGCGCCCGTCGGTGAAGGGGTACGACCTGTTCCTCGCGGCGATTTCCACTGCCTGGATCAGCGGCACCGGCGCCACGGATGAGGAATCGCTCGGCCGCCTGCGCACGCTCATCGAAAGCGGATACCGCGAACAGGACAACGAGGAGTAGGCCACCGGCCGCTTCCCCGGATAGCAGCCTTCGGTGCCACAGGGGTTCCGGCGGCGCCATCCCGCACATCCCCATCCATATCCATCCATCACACCGCGCCGTCCCCCCCCCGGGGTAGTGCAACTTCGAGAGGGACAAATCATGAGAATTGGCGTTATCGGTTCAGGAGTGATCGGGCAGACGCTGACGCGCAAGTTCAGCGCGAGCGGACACGACGTCCAGGTGGCGAACTCCCGTGGGCCCGAGACGATCGATGCTGCCGCGCTGGAGTTCGGCGCGCACGCGGTGAGAGCGTCTGATGCCGTTCAGGGCAAGGACGTGGTCATCTTGTCCGTGCCCTTCGGGCGGGTCCCGGCGGTAGCCGCTCTCTTCGCCTCGGTGCCCAGTCAGACCGTCGTCATCGACACCTCCAACTACTTCCCCCACCTGGGCGGTCCCATTGACGCGGTGGAGAAGGGCCAGGTGGAGAGCCTGTGGGTGGCCGAGCAGCTGGGCCGGCCCATCGTCAAGGCATGGAACGCCGCCCTGGCCGGCACGTTGCAGACCAAGGGCGTGCCCGCGGGAACCGCGGGCCGCATCGCGCTCCCGGTGGCAGCCGACTCCGAGGAGGCGCGGCGCGTGGGCATGCGACTGGTGGACGAGAGCGGCTTTGATCCCTTCGACGCCGGCGTGCTGGCCGACTCCTGGCGTCAGCAGCCGATGACGCCCGCCTACTGCACCGAACTGGGCTTTGAGGACCTGGGAGCGGCCCTCAATGCGGCTGACCGGGACGCAGCCACGGGCAACCGCGACCGCATGATGGAGCGCTTCGCCTCCCTCACCTCCGCGCCCACGCTTGCAGAGACCGTCGAGCTCAACCGCTCCCTGCACAACTGACACAGCTGGCACGGTCGGCACCGCCCCCGCGCCGCACCCGAGTCGCAACTCCTTTGAAGGGAACCACCTTGCCCGCCACGGCTTCGCCCATCACCGACCTCGTGCGCTCCCGGTACTCCGTCCGGAAGTTTCATCCCGCCCCGCTGCCCCCGTCGGACATCCGTGGCGTGTTGGAAGACGCTCAAGCTGCCCCGTCGAACTGCAACACCCAGCCCTGGACGGTGCATGTCGTCTCGGGCGCGGCACGCGACGCCCTGAGCAAGGAGTTGCTCAAAGCCGATGAGGAGGAGCGGTTCTCCTACGACTTCTCCTTCAGCTACGCCGACTTCGGCCAGGGCACCTACCTCGACCGGGCACACAACCACGCCGCGACCCTCTACCAGGCTCTGGGCATACCCCGCTCGGACCGGACAGCCAGGACTGCCGCGGCCCGCGAGAACCTGGAATTCCACGGCGCCCCCCACGCCGCTTTCCTCTTCATGCCCGCGTTCGGCGACGGGGTGCGGGCGGCTGGCGACATCGGCATGTACGCACAGAACTTCCTGCTCTCGCTGACGGCCCGGGGGCTCGGAGGCATTCCACAGACCATGCTCGGCATGTACGCCGACACCGTCCGCGAGTTCCTGGGCGTTCCCAAGGAGCTCAAGCTGCTGTTCGGCATTTCCTTCGGCACAGCCGACCTGGCCGCACCGGCGAACAACTTCCACATGGGACGCGTCCCGCTTGAGCAGAGCGTCGTCCTGCACGACACCCCCGGAGTCCTCGACGAGCAGTAGCTTCTGCTGCGATCCCCAGCCGGGCCGAACACCCCGGCCGGGGTGGCGAGCAACAGCACCGCACCCGCTGCACCACCCAGAGCGGACAGCGGGATCCATCGACGCAGCCATGCTCCACGACCCGCCAGTTCGGATTGGGAGACAAGCGCCGGGCCAGGCCAACATGCCACTCCGGCGACGAGGTTGGTGACGTTCGCCGATAGGGCAGGAAGCCCCACCAAGAGCAGAGCAGAGCAGAGCAGAGCAGGATAGGAGATCGACGAGGTGATCCCGCCTGCGGTGCCGACCAGCCCGACGACCGGCCCGGCAGCGGCTAGAAACGCGCCGTCGCCGAGGGCGCGGATGAAGTGCTGGCCGGGTTCAGCCGTCGAGGCGCCGCTTGGCCAGCCAGGTCACCATCTCGGGGTCGTGGTGGTCGAAGAAGAGGGAGGATCCGGTGTCCAGGGTGGAGATCTGAGCCATCTGCTCGTTGGTGAGCTCGAAGTCGAAGACGTCGATGTTCTCCGCCATGCGCTCGGCACGGACCGACTTGGGGATGGCGACCACGCCCCGCTGGGTCAACCACCGCAGTACGACCTGAGCGACGGACTTGTCGTGCTTGGCGCCGATCTCGCTCAGCAGCGGCTGTGTGAACAGGTCGTTCTTGCCCTCGGCGAACCCGCCCCAGGACTGAATCTGGACGCCGTGCTCACGCATCAGCTCCTGGTCGGCGGCGCGCTGGAAGAACGGGTGTGTCTCGATCTGGTTGACCGCGGGCGTGATGTCGTTGTTGAGGGTCAGGTCGAGGAGGCGGTCGGGGTAGAAGTTGGCGACGCCGATCGCCTTGGCACGGCCCTCACGGTTGAGATCCTCCATGGCGCGCCATTGGCCGTAGACGTCGCCGTAGGGCTGGTGCATCAGGTACAGGTCGAGGTAGTCCAGGCCGAGCTTGGCCAGCGAGGTCTCGAAGGCGCGCTTGGTGTTGGCCTCGGCGGGTGCGTCCTGGACCCACAGCTTCGTGGTGACGAAGAGTTCCCCGCGCGGGATGCCGCTGTTCCTGATGGCACGGCCCACGGCCTCCTCGTTGCCGTATGAGGCGGCGGTGTCCAGGAGGCGGTAGCCGGCCGCGAGGGCCTCGGAGACGGTCTGCTCGGTCTGCTCCGGAGGGATCTGGTAGACGCCGAAGCCGAGGATCGGCATCTCGACGCCGTTGTTGAGGGTGACCTGCTGCATGACGTTCCTTCTAGGGGGAGGGCGCGGGGTGTACGGGGGCGTGGCGGCGGTTCAGCGTTCGAGCATCTGCCGTCCCGCTTCTGTGTGGGTCTCGCCGGCCGCCGGGGGCAGACTGCTGAGCTTCTCGATCTGCTCGGCGGTCAGCTCGATGCCGTCGGCGGCGGTGTTCTCCTCGACGCGGTGGACGCGCTTGGTGCCGGGGATGGGGGCGATGTCGTCACCCTGCGTGAGTAGCCAGGCCAGGGCGACCTGCGCGGGGGTGGCACCGGCCTCGGCGGCGATGGCCTGGACCTCGTCCGCAAGGCGCAGGTTGCGCCGGAAGTTCTCGCCGGTGAAGCGCGGGTTCCCGTGGCGGAAGTCGCCTTCGTCGAAGTCGTTCTCGGAGCGAATCGTGCCGGTGAGGAAACCGTGGCCCAGCGGCGCAAACGGCACCAGGCCGATGTTCAGCTCCCGCAGCACCGGCAGTACCCGTTCCTCGATGCCCCGGGTCCACAGTGAGTACTCCGACTGAACGGCGGTGACCGGTGTGACGGCGTTCGCGCGGCGGATGGTGTCGGGGCCGGCCTCGGAGAGGCCGAACGCGCGGACCTTGCCCTCGGCGATCAGCTCGCCCACGGCGCCCGCCGTCTCCTCGATCGGGGTGTTCGGGTCGACCCGGTGCTGGTAGTAGAGGTCGATGTGGTCGGTGCCGAGGCGCTTGAGTGAGCCTTCGACGGCGGTGCGGATGTTGGCCGGGCTGCTGTCCAGGTTCCAGGCCCCCGCACCGGCGTGCGCGACCATCCCGAACTTCGTCGCCAGGACAACCTGGTCCCAGCGGCCCTTCAGCGCCCGGCCGAGCAGCTCCTCGTTGGCGTAAGGGCCGTAGATCTCGGCTGTGTCGATCAGCGTGACGCCCAGTTCCAGTGCCCGGTGCAGGGTACGGACGGACTCCGCCTCGTTGGTTCCGGAGCCGGTGTAGCCGTGGGACATTCCCATAGCGCCAAGACCGATCCGGGAAACGTCCAGGTCACGCAGCTTGATGTGCTTCACAGTGCTTCCTTTCTTCCGCCCATGGCTATTGCCTCGCTCCGTCGGCACTGCCGCAACCGGACCACCCCGCTGCGGCCGGATGCGGGCCGCAGTAGGAGATTCGTCGCTGGGGCGAGCCTGGCTAGAGGGCGATGAGCGGGTATGTATCCAGCCTGCCGCCGTTCGCGCCGAGCAGGCAGGCCGAGTCGATCAGGGGAGAGAACAGCGGGGGAGCGACAGGGCCCCCCTCAAGAGCGCTGCCCGGGCGAAGACAGGGAGAGACTGGTCCCATGGCACCCGAGCAGCACACAGGTGGCGACGAACTGGCGCGCTTCCTGCGCGCACGCCGCACCCAGACCAGCCCCGAGAGCGCCGGCCTCACCCCCGGGCCCGGTATACGGCGCACCCCCGGCCTGCGCCGCGAAGAGGTGGCCACGCTCGCCGGGGTCAGCATCGATTACTACACGCGGCTGGAGCGCGGCAAGGAGACCCGACCCAGCCCCGGTGTCGTCGACGCCCTCGCCCGTACCCTGCAGCTCGACGACGACGAGCACCACCACCTGCGTGAGCTCGCCGCCCGCGCCGCACGCTATGCGCCCGAGCCACCGCCTCCACCCAGCCGTACGGTCCGCCCCCACCTGAAGCTGATCCTGGAGACCATGCGGCCGAACCCGGCCTACATCATCAGCCGCAGCATGGACCTGCTGGCCTGGAACCCCGCCGGTCTGGCCCTGTACGCGGGCCTCACCGACTGGCCCGTCACACAACGAAACCTTGCCCGCTACCTCTTCCTGCACCCCACCGCACGTGAGCTGTTCCCCGACTGGGAGAACCTGGTCCGCTCCTGCGTCGCCCGGCTGCGCGCCGCGGCCGGCACCAACCCCGACGCACCCGACTTCACCAACCTCGTCGGCGAACTCACCCTCAAGAGCCCGGACTTCGCCAGGCTATGGGAACGCTACGATGTCGGCGGGAGCAAGAAGCCTCAGAAGACTTTCCACCACCCGAAGGTCGGCTTCCTCACTCTCAGCAGCCAGAGCATGCACCTCGACGGCACTCCGGGCCAACGCCTGAGCACCTACACCGCGGAACCGGGCACCCCGGACTACGACGCCATGCTTCTGCTGGACCTGACCGCGGAGCCGGCTGACCTCTCCCCGAACGGGCACGACACGAGGACTTGAGCCTGGTCGGTGTTCGCGATCAGGATCCGGACGGCCCGCCACGCGGAAGCCTGGGACCCTGAAGCCCGGTGTCGGGGTCGGTCAGTCGTTGCGGGGTTTGCCGAACTCTTCGATCAGCACGGGATACTGCTCCCCACCGTGTCCGGCGGCGATCGAGCGGTCGGCCATCGCCTTGATCAACTTCGGCAGTTCGGCGTTCACACCCACCGCCTCGCTCTCCTCGATCAAGTGCGCCATCGACCGCACCTCGGTCTCCAGGGCCGACACCTCGGCCGGGAAGGAGCCGCTGTCGATCTGTTCGGCGTACCCAGGCAGCCATTCGGCCACACCGGCAGCGATCTGCTGCGCAAACGGCGCATACGTTGCGGCGTCAACGCCGGCCGTCCTGAGCAGGGCAGTGCCCTGGAGCCAGGCGTTCAGGACGCTCCACATCATGGCCAGGCCGGCCACGTCGTACAGGGACGCCAGCCCATGGTCCGCGCCAAGGTAGGCGACGGTACCGAGCGCTTCGAGTGTTGACTTGTGTGCCTCGAAGTCCGACTGCGGCCCACTGTGCAGAATCACCGCCTCGGCGGTCCCGATCGCCGGCGGGATGGCCATGATGGCGCCGTCCAGGTATTGGGCGCCGAGCCGCTCGGCCCACTGGGCGGTTTCCCGGGCCTGGGCCGAGTCGCCCGAGGTCAGATTGATCAGCATCGTGCCGTCCAGCGCGATATCGCTCGTGCCGAGCAGCTCGCGCATGGCCTCGTAGTCGGTGACGCAGATGACCGTCAGGGAACCTTCCTTGAGCGCGTCGCCAACCGTTGGCGCCAGCCGCGCACCCCCGGCCACCAACTGGTCGGCCTTGGAGGCCGTACGGTTCCACACGGTTGTGGGATGCCCGGCCTTCAGGAACGCGCCGGCGAGTGCCTGGCCCATTCGTCCAAGTCCGATGACTGTCACGGGCGTATTGGTTCTGTTGTTGTTCATGGCAGCATCGTCAACGTTGATACCGGTGTGAAGGTCAAGCGAGGTTTTGATGCGGATCGGGGAACTGAGTCATCGGGCGGGCGTCAACGCCCATCAGTTGCGCTACTACGAGGCCCAGGGCCTGCTGGAGGCGGACCGCAGCGCGAACGGCTACCGCGAATACGACGAGAACGCCGTGCTTCGGGTGAAGCAGATCCGGCACCTGCTTGGTGCCGGGTTGTCCTCCGAGGACATCGCGTACCTGCTGCCCTGTGCGGTCGGAGAGACCCCGGAGCTGCCCGGCTGTTCCGAGTTGCTGGCCGCGATGCGGTCACGGCTGCGGCGACTGGACGATCAGATGGACAGGCTCGCTCGATCCCGCGACGCTCTTGCCGAATACATCGATGCGGCCGAGCGAATGGGCGACGAGAGCTATCCACCCTTTGACGATGCTGGCCTGGAGCCCGTCCCCGCCTGAGCAGCCGGGGTGGCTTTGAGTTCAGTCAGTCTTGCGTGCCACGCCTGCGTAGAAGCCGATCTCCCGGGACCCGTCGGGAGGCGGACCGTCGGGGCGCCAGAACGGCGCCTGAGCCAAACCGGGTTCGACCAGGTCGAATCCGTCGAAGAATTGCTCGATCTCTGTGCGAGTCCTCAAGTTCAACGTGGCGGTGGCATTGTTGTAGACCGCTTGCGCGCCCCTGCGATCGGCGAAGTCGGCCGTGGCGTGTGAAAGTACGAGGAGGCTTCCTGCAGGCAGCGCGTCGCGGAGGGCGGCGACAATTTGCTTGGGCTGTTCCTCATCGGTGACGAAGTGGAGAATGGCGACGAGGAACAGGGCCACTGGTTCGTCGAAGTCGATGAGCCGACGGACATCGGGGTGGTTCACGACGTCCTGCGGTCTACGCAGGTCAGCGAGCACGATGTTGGTCGTGCCGGAGCGGCTCAGCAGGGCATCCCCGTGCGCCTTCACGATCGGATCGTTGTCGATGTAGGCAACGCGCACATCCGGGGCCACGCGTTGAGCAATCTCGTGGATATTCGGTGATGTCGGCAACCCGGTTCCGACATCAAGGATTTGGCGGATGCCGCTGCCAACGGCGAATCGCACCGCGCGTTCCAGGAAGGCGCGGTTCGCCCGGACGCCTATGCGTGCTTCCGGTGCTGCGGAAACGAGTTCGTCACCGGCCTCCTGGTCCACCGGGTAGTTGTCTTTCCCTCCGAGTAAGTAGTCGTACACCCGTGCCGGGTGCGGCTTGCTGGTATCGATCCCTGTGGTCCTGGCACCGTCACTCACGCTCTGTTCCTTCCCGCGACCGGGACAGCCACCCGGCGAAATGCCGACAGCATGCCACAGCAACTCATCCCCGCGATGGGGGAGGAGGCCGTTACCGGGCCTCCGCCTTGCGTGACGCGGCCTGTCGTTGGAGACGCTGATGAGATGTGCGGCTACCGCCCCGCCAGGCGCAATGCTCGGCAGTACGCAGGCGGGAGAGCAGAGGCACGGCACACCCGGCGTCATCATCATGTGGCAGACCGTCACTGGTCGCGAAGCGCCCTCCAGGGGTGCCCCGTTGGGCCCGCAAGGCCCTCGTCCGCCCGGACGGAAGAACCCGGCC
>NZ_JBHTSF010000125.1:0-26881 GCF_042795295.1 Streptomyces sp. NPDC056486 | reverse complement strand
GAGTCCCCAACTCCCCGGCGGGCGCCGCGTCCTGACGTATCGCCCTCAGCCCGTGCCGGCTGCCGCGGTGAGCCGGGCTCCCGGGACCGCCGCAAGCAGTTCCCGCGTGTAGGCGTGGTACGGGGCGTGGAACACCTCATCCACCGGGCCGGACTCGACCACGCCACCGGCCTTCATCACCGTGACGTCGTCGGCGATGAGACGTACGACGCCGAGGTCGTGGGTGACGAACACATAGCTGATCCCGAACTCGGCCTGCAGATCGACCAGCAGTTGCAGGATCTGCGCCTGGACCGACACGTCGAGCGCGCTCACCGCCTCGTCGAGGACGAGGATCTCGGGGCTGAGCGCTAGTGCCCGCGCGATCGCGACCCGCTGCCGCTGGCCTCCGGACAGCTCACCGGGAAGCCGGTGCAGATAACTCTCGTCCAGCGCCACCGCCTTCAGCAGCTCGATCACCCGGGCCGCCCGCTCCTGCCTGCCGGTCACCAGTCGGAAGCTCCGCAGCGGCTCGGCGACGAGCTTGCCGACCGTGTACCGGGGGTCGAGCGAGGTGAACGGGTTCTGGAAGACGAACTGCAGGTCACGACGGGCCTCCCGCAGTTCCTTGCGCCCCAGACCGGTGAGTTCCCGATCACCGACGTGCACCGTGCCGCTGTCCGCGGGGACGAACCGGACCAGGACGCCCGCCAGCGTCGACTTGCCCGCGCCCGACTCGCCGACGATCGCGTGCGTGGTGCCCCTGCGCACCACCAGGTCGACGCCGTCCAGGGCTCGCAGCTCCCGCTTCTGACCTCTGCCGCCGCGCAGGCGATAGCTCTTGGTGAGCACGTGCGCCCGCAGCACCGGGGACGCGTCGGCGGGGACCGTCCGCGGGACGCCCGACGTCGGTTCGAGGCGGCCGGTGTGCCGCCCGGGAGCCGCGTCGAGCAGACGGCGGGTGTAGTCGTGGGTGGTGCTCTCCAGTACCTGACGCACCGGGCCCTCCTCCACGATCCGGCCGTGCTGCATGACCAGGATCCGGTCGGATCGGTCCAGTGCTACGCCGAGGTCGTGGGTGACCAGGAGGATGCCGATGCCGAGTTCCTCGCGCAGCCGTGCCAAGTGGTCGAGGATCACTCTCTGGACCGTCACGTCGAGCGCGCTGGTGGGCTCGTCGGCCACGACGATCTTCGGCTTGCCCGCCAGCGCGATCGCGATGAGCGCGCGCTGCTTCATACCTCCGCTGAGTTCGTGGGGATACTGGTCGAAGACCCGCTCGGCGTCCCCCAGCCCCGCGGTGCGCAGGCTCTCCAGCGCGGCCTGACGATGCCGCGCCGCGCTCTGTTTCTCGGGCGCGTTGAACCGGACCGCCTCGGTCACCTGCTGTCCGATCCTCTTGACCGGGTTGAGGGAGGTGTTGGGGTCCTGCGGGATGAAGCCCACGTAGTTGCCACGTACCCGCGCCATGCGCTGATCGCTCCAGCCGGTGACATCGACCCCCGAGTAGGCGATCGAACCGGACCCGATCCGCGCGGAGGGCGGGAGCAGGCCGAGGGCACCCTGGAGCAGGGTGGTCTTGCCCGAGCCGGACTCCCCCACGAGCGAGACGAACTCGCCCGGTTCCACCCGGAGGCCGGCTCCGCGGACGGCCGGTGTCCACCGGCGGCGCCCCGTCCGGTAGTCGATCGTGAGGTCGGTGATCCGCAGCAGCGGGTCCTGCCTCTCCTCGGGTATGTCCGTCTCGGGTATGTCCGTCTCGGGCGCGTTCGTCATCGGCGGTGTTCCTTCCGGTACGAGGTGCTGATGCGGTGGGTGGCGATGACGACGACCGCGAGTGCCGCGCCGGGCATGATCGAGGCCCAGGGGTGGACCGCGACATAGTCACGGCCCTCGGCCACCAGCAGGCCCCACTCCGGCTGCGGCGGCGGTGCGCCGTAGCCGAGGAAGCCGAGCGAGGCGACCGCGAGCACCGCCGTTCCGACCTCCAGCGCCGCCAACGCGATCACCGAACCGAGCGAGTTGGGGACGACGTGCCGGACCATCACACTCAGCCGGCCGCCCCCGAGGCCGTAAGCCGCCTTGACGTAGTCCTGTGTCACCACGGCGAGCACCTGGGCTCTCATCACTCGCGCGAAGGACGCGATGGACGAGATGCCGACGGCCAGGGCGATGTTCTGCGTGGAGTAGCCCAGCACGGAGACCATCACCATCGCGAGCAGCAAGCTGGGGATCGCCAGGAACACATCGACCACCCGCATGAAGGCGGTGTCCACGATCCCTCCGCTGAAGCCGGCGACCAGCCCGAGGACCGTGCCGATGCCGAAGGCGACGAGGACGGCCAGCAGGGTCGCGGTCAGGGTCGTGTGCGCGCCGTACACGCTGCGGGCGAACAGGTCCCGGCCCAGTCGGTCGGTGCCGAACCAGTGCTCCGCGCTCGGCGGCGCGAAGCTGGCGGCGCTGTCGCCGTCGTAGGGGCCGTAGGAGGTGAACAGGCTGGGGGCGAGGGCCCAGCCGACCACCACCAGCACGATGATCCACGAGACCACGAGGAACGGCTGCCGCGCGAGCTCTCCGAGGCGGGTGACGAGCGGGCGGGCGAGGCCGGGCCTGGCCGGCGCGGCGAGCACGTCGAGTTCGACGGTCATCACTTTTCTCCTCAGGCCGTCAGGGGTGCGCCGGGTGAGCCGGATGAACCGGCGGTGAGCGTGGCCCGCAGCCGCGGATCAAGCAGCGGGTAGATCACGTCGACGATCAGGTTGATCACCGCGAAACTGGCCGCCACGAGCACGACGATCCCCTGCACCAGCGGGGCGTCCAGCGTGTTGATCGCGGCCTGGGTCATCCGGCCGATGCCCTGGCGGGCGAAGACGGTCTCGGTGATGACGGATCCGGCGATCAGGTTGCCGAACGTGATGCCGGCGATGGTGAACGCCGGCAGGCTGGCGTTGCGGAAGACGTCACGGACGACGATGCCGCTGCGGGTGGCTCCCTTTGCCCAGCTCGTCGTGACGTAGCCGGAACGGAACTCGGTGGCGAAGCTGCGCACGAGGAGCTGCGCGATCGGGCCCGCCACCGGGACGGCCAGCGTGATCGTGGGAAGGACGAGGCTCTTCGCGCCGTGGTCGCCGAAGGCCGGGAACCAGCCCAGCTGGAACGAGAAGATCTGCAGCATCAGGATGCCGGAGAGGAAGACCGGCACCGAGACCGCGCCCGAGGGCAGCGCCTCGACCAGGTTGCCCACCCACGCCCGGCGGGTCGTGGTCGCGACGAGCGCGATCACGAAGGCGATGAGCACGGCCAGCACCAGCGCGCCGAATGCCAGGACGAGGGTGCTCGGCAACACGTCGAGGATGGTGGCGGTGACCGAGCGGCCCGACTGCACCGAGTCGCCGAAGTCACCGGTCAGCGCGTGTCCCAGCCGGGCGAGGTACTGCAGGAGCACCGGCTTGTTGAAGCCGTAGCTGTCCGCCACCTGCTCGCGGACCTCCGGGGTGATGGTGTTGAGCTCGGCGGGGTCGAAGAGCAGGTCCACCGGGTCGGCCGGCAGGACGAACAGCAGAGCGAAGGTCAGGGTGAACGCGGCCCAGACCACGAACAGGGCCCGTCCGACCTTCAGCGCGAGGTAGCGCAGCACGACGTTCCTTCCTACTTGCCGTTGCTCTTCCACGCGTCCACGAAGTGGTTGCGGGACTGGGCGTCGAAGATGATCCCGTGGACGTAGTCCGCCTGGGCGATCACCTGCGAGGGGTTGTAGACCGGGTTCACCAGCGCGTACTTGTCGAGCAGGAGGTCCTGTGCCGCCTTGGCGTACCGCTTGCGCACGGCCGGGTCCAGGGTGAGTTCCAGCTTGCCCAGGGCCTTGGTGACCTCGTCGAGGTCGACGCCGGTCGAGTCCTTGGTGAGGTAGGAGGCGTTGCCGAGCTCGGGGTTGTACTGGAGGTTGAGGACCGCCGCGTCGTTGCGCGAGCGGTTGGCCGCGGTGACGTTCCAGTCGGTCTTCGCCTTGGCCACCTTGGCCGAGTAGTCCGGGATGGGGAGGACGGTGAGCCGCAGGTCGATCCCGATCTTCTTGAGGTCCTGCTGGATCGATTCGTAGGCAGGCTTGTTCACCACGAGGTTGTTGATGCCCAGCAGCTTGACCACGAGCTTCTTTCCGTCCTTGACCCGGATCCCGTCCGAACCCTTCTTCCAGCCGGCCTCGTCGAGGAGTTGCCCGGCCTTTTGCGGCTCGTACTTGAGGACCGAGTCGCTGTGGTCCTCGTATCCGCGGACCGACGGTCCGAGGACCGAGGTCGCCACCGAGTAGGAGTCGGTGAGCACCGTCTTCTTGATTGCCTCCCGGTCCCAGCCGAGTTGGATCGCCTTGCGTACCGCGATGTCATTCGTGGGGAACAGCTGGGAGTTGAGGTTGAAGAGGATGGAGGTGCCGGACACGCTCCTGTGGGTGATTTTGAAGCCCTGGTCGGCCAGTGCCTTCTCGTCCGTGGTGCCCACGTCGAGCGTGGCGTCGATCTCGCCGGACACCAGCGACCCGCTCCGGACGCTGGCCTCCGGGACCGTGTTGAACACGATCTCGTCCAGGTACGCGTCGCCCTTGTGCCCAAGCGCCGGCGGGGTCCAGTCGTACCCCTTGCGCTTGACCACGACGGTGTTGGCCTGCGGCTTCCACGACTTGTACGCGAACGGGCCAGTGCCGATCACCTTCGTCGGATCCGTCCGCTGCTTCGCACTCAGCTTCAGCGTCGACGGCGACAGGAAACCGGGCCCGGCGTTGGCGGTGAAGGAGGAGGCCTGCAGGAAGCTCGCGAGGGGCTTCTTGAAGCGGACGACGGCCGTGTGCTTGTCGGGCGTCCGTGTCTCGATGTAACCGGGCATCAGCGTGGCGCCGTTGGGCAGGATGTCCAACTTCTTGTCGCCCCGTACGTACTGGTCGAAGTTGGCCTTGACCGCTGCGGAGTCGAACGGGGTGCCGTCGCTGAACGTGACGTCCGAGCGCAGATGGAACGTGAACTCGGTGAGGTCTTTGTTGTACTCCCAGGACTTGGCCAGCCACGGCGTGATCTTGCCGGTGTCCGGGTCCTGCCACGTCAGCTTGTCAGTGATGTTGTCGCCGATGAGCGACTCCGCGTAGTTGGTGCCCCATTGCGGGTCCGGGCTGCGCTGGTAGTCGATCAGCGCGAACTGCAGCGTGCCGCCGCGGACGGGGGTGCCGTCGCCTGCGGCCGGGGCGCCGTCGGAGTCGTCACCGCGGGTGAGGGCGAACCCGCTCACGACGACGAGGAGGACGGCTACGGCGCCGGCGATCCAGGGCCACTTCTTGCGCTGGGGAGCGGCACGCTCGATGGAGGTGCGAAGGTCGGACATGTGTGTTCCTTGCGATCGTTGGACGAGCGAAACGGCGGGGGCTGAGGCGACGACAGGGGCTAAGCGGAGCGCACCGCCGGGCGAGCCCGTCGCGGCCGTGGAAGGCCGTATCGCTCGCGGAGCGCGGTGGCCCGGTACTCCTTCTGGAACAGTCCGCGTCGCTGCAGGATCGGGACCACCAGCCGGGTGAAGTTCTCGAAGTCGACGGCCGTGTCGGCGGCCATGACGGTGAAGCCGTCGGCCGCACCGGCGCGGAACCAGTTCTCCAGGTCGTCGGCGACCTGCTCGGCGGAACCGACCAGAAGACGGTGACCGGCGCCGCCGGCCGAACTGTGGACAAGCTCGCGGGGCGTCCTGGGACGCTCGGCGATCAACGCACGTGTCGACTCGTTGAAGCCGGCGGAGAACGCTCCTTGCGGTGGGGCGTCCGGGAGATCGTCGATGGTGATGACGTCGTCGGGCCCGAACGTGTCCGCCGACAGCCCGAGGTTGGCGGTGACGGTCGCGGCGAGCCGGTCCAGCGGGAGGGTCGCGTAGAGCTCCTGCTCGCGCTGCCGGGCCTCCTCCTCGGTCTCGGACACGAGCACGACCACACCGAGTGAGATCTTGACGTGGTCCGGGTCGCGCCCCGCCGCCGCGGCACGCCGCCGGACGTCCTCGCGGAAGGCGACCGCCTTCGACCGGGTCTGGGCCACGGTGAAGACGACATCGGCGAACTCGCCCGCGAGGCTCAGCCCGCCTTCCGAACCACCGGCCTGGACGATCACCGGCCTGCCCTGCGGCCCGGCGGGTACGGGCAGCGGGCCGCGCACGGAGAAGAACTCACCGCGGTGGTCGACGGGGTGGATCAGGTCCGCGTCGGCGTACCTGCCGCTCTCCTTGTCAGCGACGACGGCACCCGGCTCCCACGCGTCCCACAGCCGCGTCACCACGTCCAGGAACTCGTGCGCCCGGCGGTAACGCGTCTCCTTGTCGAGATGCTTGTCCAGGCCGAAGTTCGCCGCGGCGGCGGGGCTCCCGGTGGTCACGATGTTGACCGCGGCGCGGCCCCTGCTCACATGGTCCAGCGCGTTGAAGCGGCGCGCCAAGTTGTAGGGCGAGTTGTAGGTCGTCGAGCTGGTGACGACGAATCCCAGCCGGTCGGTGGCCCCGGACAGATGGGCCAGCAGGATCAGCGGGTCGATCCCGGTCTCCGGGGCGTGCTCGATCCCGGCGCCCAGGGCGGGACCGTCCCCGAGGAAGACCGCGTCGATGCCGGCGTCCTCGGCTGCCTTCGCGAGCCGCTCGAAGTGGCCTATGTCCAGGTAGGCCAGTGGATCGACGTGGGGTAGTCGCCATGCCTGCCGGAAGTGTCCGGGCGTCAGCAGCGAGAGGTTGAGATGAAAACCCGTCATGACAGTGGTGCTCCCGTTCGGGATGAGCGGTGACGCGCGGAGTCGGTGGTACATGGAGTCGGTGGTGCGCAGAGTCGGTGGTACGCGAAGTGGGTGAGGCGAAGTGGGTGAGGCGAAGTGGGTGAGGCGAAGTGGGTGAGGCGAAGACGTCGGCTCAGGTGTCCTGGAGGGGCCGCCAGCCGAGCAGCGGCGCGACTTCCTGGGCCGTGGCGGCGAGCAGGCGCAGATGCTCCTCGAAGTCGGGCACGCCGGGGACGAAGCTGACGAGCAGGTCGGTGACCCGGGCGAGCGAGGGGTCCGCGGCGAGTGCCCTGGCGATGGTCTCGGCCGGCCCGATCAGCGACCTGTCGCGCCGCAGGTATTCCTGGACGCCGAGCTCCCCGGCATCACGGTCCTTCGCAGCCCATGACTGCCAGCGGCGCACACCGGGCGTGACCGCGCGGATCGCGTCGGCGCGGTCGGGGTGCGGGTAGAGCGCACGCGAGATCTGAACACGCGGCTCGTGCCCGGCCCGGACCGTGGCCTCGTGATACGCGGCGACGAGGTCGGCTTGCTGCTCCACGCCCTGCCGACCGGACCAGTCTCCGGCCCGGGAGAGCTGCAGCCCGTCGCCCGCCTCGGCGACGGCGACGGCCGCGGCGACGGCCCTCGTCGGCTCACTCGTGGTCGCCTGCCACAACCGCCGACGCACCCTGGGGCCAGGGGGGTGCAGCACCTCCCCCGCGCTGTTGACCGGACGCCCCTCCAGGACCGAGTGCAGTCTCGCCACGCTCTCGTCGAACAACCGGTACCTGTCCTCCACGCTGTGGCCGAATGCCTCCCACGCGGTCGGGAACGGGCCTGATCCGACGCCGAGTTCGAGCCTCCCGCCACTGAGCTCGTCGAGCACGACCGCGTCCTCGGCGACGATCAAGGGGTCGGCGAGCGGCAGGACGAACACGCCGGTGCCGAGCCGAATCCGGGTGGTGTGCTCGGCGATCGCGGCCAACAGGACGAGCGGGGCGGATACATGCTCGTTCCCCTGCCTGAAGTGACGGTGGATCACCCAGCCCGAGTCGTATCCGAGTCGCTCGGCGGCCACGAACAGATCGATGGCCTGCCGGTACGCCGCGGCAGGGGTGAGGTCGGAGTCGAGGTGGAGCAGAAAGCCGAGCCGGAAGGGCCGGCCGTCCGGCACGCCGGCTCCGATCACGCCTGCTGTCTCGGGCACGGGCACCGCCCCATCGGCGCGGCGCTGGTCGGTGGCTTCGGTGGCTTCGGTGGCTTCGGTGCGAGATGTCATGAATCAATGTCCGTTTCAAGGGCGAGGGGATCGCGGCATCGCGGCATCGCGGACGGTCTCGGTGAAGGCCGCTTGCGCAGACGAAACGTCGATGTGACCGATGTGGTCGATGGCACGTGCCTTGTGCGAGCCGATGCGACCGGCAGCCTGAAGCCGCCGCAGGATTTCGCGGAACCCGGCCGCTGCTTCGTCCTTCGCCGGATCGCAGCAGAACGGATCACACGAGAAGGGCGCGGTCGCGACGGGGCGCACACACCATGCACTCGTGAAGGCAGTGATCAGCGCCGCTTCGGCGTCGTAGTTCCCGGGAGGGGTACTTCCGTCCGGCCCTGCCAGGACCGCGGGCTCGTCAGCGCACAGACGGGTCGGATACCCGAAAGGGGGGAGCCGGGACGTGGATCACGCGGCGAGGGGCCTCAACAGCGGGCGCTGGAAACCCTGAGCAGGTCGACACAGCGCTCGCTGGTCAGCAGAGGGTCCAGGAAGCTCATGGAAACAGAGTCTGTGGTGGACCCAAGTTCGTTGTCAACCATGTCTTGAACTGCGAACACCCAGATCCGGGCGGGGTCTTGGAGTGAACCGCCGACTTGTGCGGTGCACTCTGGCGCGGGTCGCGTGAGCGGAATCCGAGGGGGACGGGCTCAGCTTTCCGGAGCATCAGCAGTTGCAGACCCAACTCGAGAACGAGACAAGGTCGGATTGCCTCCGGGGCGCATCTGGACGTCACTCGCAGAGCTACTGGAAGCCGTCGCGAACGCTCTGGAAGTCAACGGCGCCCTGAACGGATACGAGCGGATCATTGAAGATGACGAGAGCGGTTGGACGGCCGCCTGCTGGCGATCCCGGCAGCGACCAGCGCTGGCCCTCGCCGCACTGTTGGCCTCCATGCTCGGCCGCTGGTTGCTGCACGCCGGGTGCTGTTCGTCCTGGATGACGGGGAGATGACCGGTGGTTTCAGGCGTGGGCTTGCTGGAGGAGCCGGAGACGGCTGCCCGGGTGCGGGTGGCGGAACCTCGGGCGGAGGCGGAGGCGGAGCGGATCGTGGCCACCTAGGCGCCGCCCGGTCGATCTTGGCCGAATCAGCCCTCGGTATCCGGTGCACCGCCGGACGCCGCGAGCCTTTCCCCAACCCTGTCCGGTCACCATGCCGGCGGCACGGCTAGGCCGGGAGGGAGAAGCCTTCCGGCGGTGCGCCCTCGACGAACAGCATTCCCAACCGCACCTTGTCCCCTCGTATCTCCCGGGCCCGCCGGTACTCGGGAGAGTCGTACCACTCCCGGATTCGGTCCATGTCGGGAAACTCGATGACCAGGAACCGGGAGGAGGCCCAGGTGCCTTCGACAGGCTCGGGCGTGGGTCCCGCGACCAGGTAATGGCCCCCGTGGCTGAGGATGGACTGCTGGGCCACGGGTGCGTAGGCCAAGCCGGCCTCTTCGTCGAGCACATCGGCGTTGACGATGACGTAAGCAGGCATGGGATTCCCCGTCTCTTTGGACACGGCGTGTACTAATGACACGGCGAAGACTAATACCTCCCTGTAACCTTTCCAAGGTGAGCATCGACGAGGGCGAACACGTCGCGGGCGTGATGAGCCGCCGGGAGCGGCTGCGGACCGAGACGAGCCGAGAGATCAAGGCCATCGCGCTGCGACAGATGGCAGAAGGCGGGCCCGGGGCGATCTCGCTGCGGGGAATCGCCCGCGAGATGGGAATGACCGCCCGCGCGATCTACAGCTACTTCCCCACCCGAGACGACCTGATCACGGCACTGATCAGCGGAATCGCCGCCTCGCTCGCGGAGGCGGTGGAAACGGCCAGCAACGCCGTGCCCGACACCGATCCCGGCGGCAGGCTGATGGCGTGGGGCCAGGCCCTGAGGGAGTGGGCACTGGCTCACCCGGAGAGCTTCCGGCTCTTCTACGGTCACCCCGTCCCCGGCTACCAGCCACCTGAGGACGGCCCGGTGGACCAGACGGCACGGCGCGTCTGCCGCGAGCTCACGCGCCTTGTGGCCGCCGCATGGCCCCACGCCCGGCACCGCCAGCCCGAGGACGCCTCCTGGTCCGACCTCCACCCGGACTACGTCGCGAAGATCCAGGCTAACCTCCCGGACGTGCCACCCGCTGCGGCGGCGCTCGCCCTGCGTGTCTGGGGCCGGATGCACGGCCTGGTGGCCCTGGAGATCGACGGCCACATCCACCCCGTCGCGGGCAACCCGGCCGCACTGCATCGCGCCGAAATGCTCGACCTGGTCAGGTCACTGGGCCTGGATTAGCCAACCGGCTGGAGACTTGGCTCCGCAACCGACAGGTGGTCCGGGCCAGCGGCGCTTCGAGGCCACACCTCCCGTCGCCCTCGTGGCTTGGCAGACGGCATGAGGAGTCAGTGAGCGCGCGTTTTCGCCGGTCAGCTACCGGCCAGCACTGGTTTCCTCGGCCAACTGGGAGTGGCCCCCTCCCGGGCGAGGCGCCTGGGCACGAGGGTGACGGCGGCCCAGGTGACCAGGGTTTCGGAGTGTGGATGAGCCGTTCGTAGTCTCTCGCGTGGCGGCGGGCGGGCATCGTCCGGGCAAGGCTGCCTTCGACGACCCGGCGGCGGGGCAGTACGACGAGGCCGGAGGCGTCCTTGGGTTCAGTACAGGCTGCGGTGGAGTTCGGGTGGTCCGCCCCGGGTGTAGCGCAGGGAGAGCGGGGCACTGCCGTCGATGTCGGTGATGCCCAGGTGCGCGCCCAGTTCAGCTCCGATCAGCGCCCTGCCGGAGAGTTGCATGAGATCGTCGGCCGCATAGAGGGCCGCGATCACCCGGCCGGTGAACTGCGGGGATTCGCGCCTGCCGGTCGGTCTGGCCTCAGCGGGCAGCGCTGCGAAGTGTGCTCGCGCGCGCTCGGTGTCCAGGCCGCCCATCCAGATCGAGACGGCGGCGACGTCATGGGGGCGCAGGTCCTTTGCCATGTCGGCGGCCATCTTGTCGGCGCCGGCTTTCTGGGCGCCGTAGGCGGGGCCCAGGTGATAGGACACAGCACCGTAATGACCTGTATTGACGATCAGTCCGCGGCCATTGGCGATGAGCAGGGGCGCGGCGTGGAAGCTTGCGACGTAGTGCGATCGCAGGCCGACCGTGAGGAGATCGGCCGCATCCAGCGGCTGTTCCCAGAACCTCCCGGCGGGGGCGGCGTTGACCACCTGGGCCGCGTTGTTGACCAGGATGTCGAGGCGACCGTGATCGCGCCCTACCCGGGCGAACAGTTCCGCCACCGCTTCGTCGTCGGAGTGGTCGACGGCCACTGCGATGCCTTTGCCACCCGCTTCATCGATGAGAGCGGCGGTCTCATCGATCGTGCCGCCGTAGGGCGAGTCGGACGATCGGCGGCTGCGGCCCGTCACGTAGACCGTCGCGCCCGGCTGTCCGAGTGCGAGGGCGATGCCTTTGCCTGCTCCTCGACTGGCTCCGGTGACCACCGCCACGTGTGGCCCGCTGATCGACGCTGACATGGCTTACCTCATTAAGTTAGACGTAGGTCGAACACCGACAACTGTACGATGGTCATCGAACATGTCAAACGGAGGAAGGGGCCGCCATGACCGAACCGGTCGCGCGCCGCGCCAGAAACCTGGTTCATGCCGATCCGACAGAAGTGAGCCTGCAGGACGCACTCGACGCCCTCTCCGACCCGGTACGACGCTCGATCCTGCGCGAATGCGCCGGTGAACCGGACTTCAGCCGGGCGTGCGGAACATTCGACCTACCGGTGTCGAAAGCGACCGCAAGCCACCACTTCGCCGTGCTACGCGCCGCCGGGCTTCTGGAACAGGTGGACAAGGGCGCACGCAGACTCAACCGGCTTCGCCGGCCCGAGTTCGACGCACGCTTTCCTGGTTTGCTGGCGCTCGTTCTCGCAGAAAGCGCGCCGCCCCGGTCACCTCAAGACTGAGAGGATCTCAGCTCGGCGGCGCGCTGGTCCCGCGGACCAGGAGGTCCATCGGGATGTACCGGGGCTCGGTGTCGCCCCCGTCGGCCATCAACGCCTCCAGCATCTCGGTGGCCTGTCGGCCCAGTTCGTGGCGGGCCAGCGATGCGGTGGTCAGCCTGCGCGAACTGGGCAGGTCGTCCAGGGAGATGTCGTCGCAGCCGATCACCGACATGTCCTCGGGGATGCGCAGGCCCGACTCCTCCAGGGCGGTGAGCGCGCCGAGCGCCACGAGGTCGTTGTAGGCCACGACCGCGGTGACTCCGGCGGCCCGCACCGCATCGGCCGCGGCATATCCGTGCTTCGCCGTGTGGCCGCAGGGGATGACGGTGACGTCGAGGCCGAACGCGGCCGCGGCGTCGAAGGCCCGGATGCGTTCGGCGTTGGCCCAGGAGGCCTCGGGCCCGCTGAGGTAGGCCACCCGGCGGTGGCCGAGCTGGGTGAGGTGTCCGCAGGCCAGGGTCATCCCGCCGTAGAAGTCGACGGAGACCGAGGGGACGCTCAGGCCCGGCACGATCCGGTTGACCAGCACCACCGGGTGGTCGTGCAGCGGCAGGTCGAGGAGCGCGGCGCGGTCCATGCGCGGCGAGCACAGCAGCACGCCGTCGCAGCAGCGCATCAGGTCCTCGGCCAGCTCGTGCTCGCTCGCCGGGTCCTCGTCCGACTCCATCACCATGACCCGCCGCCCATGCGAACGGGCCACGGCGGACACGGCCTTGAGCAGATCGGGGAAGTAGGGGTTGGAGAGGTCGGGCACGAGCACGCCGACGGCGTCGGTCTCGCCACGGGCCAGGCCCCGCGCGGCGGCGTTGGGCCGGTAGCCGAGCTCGGAGACCGCTCCCTGGACACGGCGCACCAGGTCGGGATCGACCCGGGCCGTGCCGTTGAGGACGCGGGAGACGGTGGAGGTGGAGACCCCCGCTGCCGTGCCGACATCGGTGATGGTCACCCGTCGGCGGCCCGCGCCGCCCTTCCTGCCGGTGGTGTCCGGCTCCCCGCCCGTCACGCCCGATGTTCTCGAAGTCGTCAACCCTGCTCCCCGATCCCTGTGCCTGTCGGCCAACGTAGCGCCTCGCTCAGCGTTCCCGCTGTCCGGTCCCCGGTTCAAGCAGCAGTCCGCGCAGGTACGCGAGGTCCCGGCGCGCCGACGCGAACGGGTCGTCGGTCCGGTAATGGACATGCAGAGAAAGCGCTCCCTGATAGCCGAGTCCGGCGAGACCGGGCAGCACGGTGGGCCACGGCACGACGCCGCCGTCGGCGAGCGGCTGCCAGCCGCAGTTCCAAGAGCCTGGCGACGTTCCCGGTTCCCACACGGCGTTCTTCACACCCACGCAGCCGACCCGGTCAGGACCGCCGAGAGCGTCGACGGTGAGGCGCCAGTCCTCACTGCCCTCCTTGGCCTGGTTCCCCGGGTCGGGGTGGACCAGGACGTCGTCGAGGCCGGACAGGAGGCGAAGCGCGTACGCGGCCGAGGGGTGCAGGGTGCCGTGGTGCAGCGCGAGCAGGAGCCGGACTCCGTGACGATCGGCGAGCGCGGCGAGTTCCGCGAGGTCACGCCGGGCCCGGTCCAGACCGGCGGCGTAGCCGATCTCGGCGTCGTAGCGATAGAAGCCCACGCGCACCAGGGGCACGCCCGCCTCGGCGCAGTGCCCCAGGATGCGATCCGCCGTTCGGTCCACTGACGTCAAGTCGGTACTTACAAGGCCGAGTTCGAGCCCGATGCCACGCAGGGCGCGGGCGGTGTCGCCGATGCGCGACGACGTCTCCGGTGTGACGGTCTGTCCCTCTCTGACAAGGAGGTCCGCGCCGTCCGCGCCGGCCTTGGACAGCTGTGCGGCGAGTTCCTCGGGCGGCAAGGCCCCGAACGGCTTGGTGAGAACGAGGACGCGCACGGCGTACTCCCTTTCGGCAGCGACAGGGGGTGGTGTGAAAGCGTTCCCTCAACTTAGCTCATTGATTCGTTGACGATGGATCGATCACACGAACTGCCAGGTCAGCGGCGTCAATTGAGTCAGTTGGTTCGATCGCCCGCGAGCCCCTTCTGTGAAAACGCTTGCTCAGCCTCTTCCCACGCCCTAACGTCATCCGCGATTCAGCCCCCGGAGCAGTGAGCCGATCGGGCCGCCGACTCAACGAGATCTCAACGAGAGCAGGAGCCGACGATGGGGACAGCACACAGGCGTGGAGGATCCAGGATGGGAAGGCTGGCGACGGCTTCCCTCCTGGTGGTGCCGCTGCTGGCGGCGTGCGGCGGAGGGTCCGGTGGATCCTCCGGCACCGTGCTCAAGGTCTGGGACTACTCGGCCGAGCAGTCGGACTTCCACAAGAAGGCCGCCGAGGAGTTCCACCGGCAGCACCCCGACATCACGGTGCAGTGGCAGTCGATCGCCCAGGACGAGTACAAGCGCACCCTTCCGCTGGCTTTTCAGAGCCGGCAGGGCCCGGATGTCTTCTATTGGAGCGACAACGGCCCGCTGGCGATGTCGCAGCTGCTCGGACAGAAGTGGATACAGCCGCTCAACGGAGGGGCGTCGCTGCCCGCGAACTTCACCAAGCGGTGGCCCGAGGGTTCGTTCGTCGACGGCGTCAACCGCATCGACGGAAAGACGTACGGCTTCCCGCTGTCCGAGAGCACGTACTGGGGCCCCGGCTACATGTTCCTCAACAAGAAGGTCTTCGAGCAGGCCGGGCTCGACACCGCGAAGCCACCCACGACCTGGTCCGAGTTGAAGAGCGCCTGCGCGACGATCAAGGAGAAGACGAAGGCGTACTGCATCGCCGCGCCGACCAAGGACGTCGACCTCCAGCGCACCTTCTACGCCCTCGCCGCCGGTGAATACACCGTCAACGACTGGTTCTTCGACTACAAGAAGGGCACGTTCTCGCTGGCCGAACCGCAGGCGCAGAAGGTGTTCGCGTTCATCCAGGAGCTCAAGAAGGACGGCTACCTGGCGCCCGGCAACAACGACAAGAACTTCACCCGGCAGCAGTTCGCCACCGGTCAGGCCGGAATCACGATGGACGGCACCTGGCTCCCCTCGGTGTTCAAGACCCTCGGCCTCGGCTCATCGGACTACTCGGTCGCCGCCCACCCGGTGCCCGACTCCGGTTCCCAGGGCGCCCTGTGGAGCCAGCCGGACGGCAACAAGTACTGGGTGAGCGCCCAGTCCAAGCAGTCGAAAGCAGCCTGGACCTTCCTCAACTGGATGACCGAGCCCGACGGTTACTTCGCCAAGGAGTACCTGAAGGAAGGCTTCGGGACGCTGGCCTTCGCGGACAACGCCAAGTACGTCAAGGACCCGGCGATGCGCCAGATCATGCGGATCGCCGACAAGCCCGGCTACCGCGTCAAGCTGCCGCTCCCCGTCACCAAGTGCCCCGACCTGGTGAAATCCACGGCGTACGTAAAGGCCATCGGCGAGCGGCCCACTTGGGAGTACGAGGCGATGGCGGGCGCGCTCAGCGGCGACAGGTCGCTGAAGCCGGAGGCCGAGCGGATCGTCGCGCAACGCCAGAAGACCCTGAAGGACCAGCTCAAGAAGGAGGCGGCGCAGGGACTGAAGGTGTCCCTCGACTGCTTCACGTTCCCGGACTGGTCCTACACGGCCGATCACAAGGCGGCCAAGTGAGCGCCGTACAGACGGAGTTGCCGCGCGACGACACCGCACCCCGCCCCGACGGCAAAACGGTGCGCCACCCCCGGCCTTCGGCACCGCTGGACGGCAACCGTGAACGCGCCAGAGGGCGCGACCGCCTGTGGGTGGCCGCCTTCCTCGTGCCCTTCCTCGTCCTGTATCTGGGGTTCACCCTCTGGCCGCTGGCTGCGACGGTCTACTACTCGTTCTTCGACTGGTCCGGCACCGGCCCCATCGACACCTACGTCGGCGGCGGCAACTACCGGCGCATCCTGAGCGATCCGCTCTTCTGGCAGGCCGTCGTCAACACGCTGCTGTTCGCCATCGGCACGACCGTGGTCAAGCTGCCGCTGTCCCTCCTGGCCGCACTGGTGATGACGAGGAAATGGCTCAGGGCGAAGAAGGCCCTGCGTACCGTCTTCTTCGCGCCGCTGATCATCCCCGTGGCGATGGCGGGACTGGTCTTCACCTACCTGCTCAACCCGTCGAACGGGGCGCTCAACTCCGCGCTGCACAAACTCGGTCTGACCGACGGTACGACGGACGTCTTCGCCGACCGCTGGACAGCGATGGCGACCCTCGTCCTCATCTCCGTCTGGCAGGTCTTCGGGCAGTACATGATCTATTGGATGGCGGCGCTGCAGAACGTGCCCGAGGAACTGTACGAAGCCGCCGCCCTCGACGGCGCCAGCGAGTGGCAGAAGCTCACCCGGATCACACTGCCGATGATCCGCCCGGTCGCCGTGGTCATCGTGATGCTGGCCCTTGTCAACGCGATGCACGTGTTCGGACTCGTCGTCACGCTCACCGGCGGCGGCCCCGGCACCAACACCTACGTGGTCTCGTACTTCATCTACAAGCAGGCATTTGGATCCATGCCCTTTGCCTACGGCTACGCGTCGGCGGCCGCCCTGCTCTTCTCGGTCATGGCGTTCCTCCTCGTGATGAGCCAGGGCTACTTCGTGCGCCGTGCACAGAAGACGCGTAAGGAGTACGGAGTCTGATGCCCCGTCGCAAACTCTCCCGGCCCGCACGCGCCAACCTCGTCGCGCTGCCCCTGCTGATCGTGGTGGGCCTGGTCTGGATCTATCCCTTCCTCTGGATCGTCACCGGCGCGTTCAAGACCCAGTCGGGTCTGTTCACCGGCGGTGCGAGCCTCATCCCCGACCAGTGGAACTTCGACAACTTCCAACGTGCCTGGGTGGACGCGGGGTTCTCGAAGTACTTCTTCAACACGGTCCTGTACGCGGTCGTGTCCACCCTCGTCGAGCTCTTCAAGTCGGCGCTGTGCGGCTACATCCTCGCCCGCTACGACTTCCCCGGGCGCAAGCTCCTGCACCGGCTGATCGTGGCGACGCTGTTCGTCCCGGTGGCCTCCATCGTGATCCCCCAGTTCGTGCTCGTGGACAACCTCGGGCTCCTGAACACGCGGGCCGGTGTCATCCTCGCCATGTCCGGTGCGGCGGGCGCGCTCTACGTCCTGCTCTTCATCGGCTTCTTCTCCGGAGTGCCGAAGGACCTGTTCGACGCGGCGAAGCTCGACGGTGCCGGATTCCTGCGCACGTTCCGCCTTGTCCTGCCGCTGGCGAAGCCCGTCATCGCGGTGGTCGTCATCTTCCAGTTCATCAGCAACTGGAACGAGTTCAACATCCCGCTGGTCTTCACGCTCGGTCAGCCCGACCTGCAGAACCTGGCCGTCGGAATGCTGTCCTTCAAGGGCGAACACTCCGTGGACTGGACGGGTTTCGCCGCCGGAATGACCCTGTCCGTCATCCCGATGCTGTTGGTCTTCATCTTCTTCCAGAGCTATTTCGTGCGCGGCCTGGCCGGCGCGACCAAGGAGTGACCCCTGTGACAGCCACTCGGCCGGGCGCCGCCGACCTCAGCGGTGCCTTCGCCTACACGTGGGATCTCGTGGGCGACCCCGGCGCGGCCGAACGCATCGCCGCACTCGGCGTGGGCTCCGTCGTCCTGCAGGCCGCGTACCACTCGGCGCGCGCCATGACCCCGTACCACCCGGTCCACCGCACCGTGCACGCCACCCACTCCGCGACCTACTTCCCGCTCGACCCCGGCCCCTGGCGCGGCGCGAGACTGCGGCCGACCGCACCGGGCTGGGCCGTCGACGTCCCCGACCGGTTCGGCAGCGCGGCCACGGCCCTGCGCGGTCAAGGGCTGCGGGTCGAGGCCTGGCTGGTGCTCACGCACGGCACCGCGCTGGGTGAGCAGGCCCCCGAACTGACGGTGCGCAATGCCTTCGACGAGCGGTACGGGTACGCCCTGTGCCCGGCACAGCCCGACGTGGCCTCGTACATACGGCGGTTGGTCCGTTCCTTCTGTACGCGCTACGACACCACCGAAGTCCCCACGCTGATGCTGGAGGCCTGTGGCTGGCTCGGATTCGAGCACGGCAGCCAGCACGAGAAGACGGCGGGCTCCGACCTGACCCGGGCGGCCCGCGATCTGCTGTCGGTGTGCCTGTGCGCCGCGTGCCGCACCGGCATCGCGGCCGCCGGAGCGGACCCCACCGAGCTCGCGCACGCCGTGCGCCGCACTGTCGACACGGAGCTGCGGGGCGGTGCACGCGCGCGCACCCTTCACGAGGCTCTCGGCGAGCAGGCGGCCACAGCGCTCCTGCGTCACCGGCAGTCCGTGATTGAGCAGTTGACGCGAGACGTGGCCGCCGTGGCGCCGGGCCGGGAGCTGCTGCTGATGGCGGACGGCGACCGCCAGGCCACCGGCCCGGATGTCGGGCTCGACCTCGGGCGGTTCCAGGGCCGCGCCGATGCTCTCGTCCTCAAGTGCTGGGACGACGAGAACAGATCCGTGGCCCGCGTCGAGGCGGCGGTGCGGGCCACCGACCGGCCCGTCATCGCGAACGTCTCCGTGCTGGAGGAGCACCCCGCCCGTGTCACCGGACGGGTGGCGCGGCTCCTGGAGGCGGGCGCACAACAGATCCGCTACTACCACGCAGGCCTGGCCTCACCCGCTCGGCTCCAGGCGCTGCGCAGGGCCGACGCATACGCGCGGGAAGCAGCACGAGCGGCACGGACAACCGAGGGAGCAGCATGACGAGCAAGCGACGCACGGGGCTGTACGTCATGGACCCGGCACGTTTCGACGACGTCTACGGGCCAGCCGAACGTGCCCTGATCGAGACTCACTTGACCATCGAGCGGCCCCCCTGCTCCGCCCCCGAGCTGACTGCGGAGGCGCTGGCCGACATCGACGTGCTGGTCACCGGATGGGGCGCACCCCGGCTCGACGCCGCGCTCCTCGACAAGGCGCCACGGCTCGATCTCGTGCTGTACGCCGCCGGGTCGGTACGCCCCCTGGTGACCCCGGAGTCCTGGGCGCGCGGCGTGCGGGTCACCTCCGCCGGGGCCGTGATCGCCGACCGGGTCGCGGACTTCGCGCTCGCCCAGATCCTGTACGCGCTCAAGCACGGCTGGCGCTACGTCCTCACCGCGCGTCGCACCCGGGCGGCAGCCGAGCGTCGCAGCGAACTCGGCACCGCGGGCGCCACCGTCGGAATCGTCTCCCTGGGCGCCACCGGGCGCGCCACCGCCCGGCTCCTGACCCGGCACGGCGTACGCCTGCTGGCCCACGACCCGTACGTGGCCGACGCCGACGTCCGGTCCCTGGGCGCCGAACCGGCCACGCTGGAGCGGCTGTTCGGCGAGAGCGACGTGGTGAGTCTGCACGCACCGCTCCTTCCGGAGACCCGCGGCATGGTCGACGCGCGCCTGCTGCGCTCGATGCGCCCCGACGCCACCCTCGTCAACACCGCGCGCGGCGGCCTCGTCGACGAACCCGCGCTGGTGACCGTACTCAAGGAGCGCCCCGACCTGTTCGCCGTACTCGACGTCACCGATCCGGAGCCCGCCGCCGACGGCTCGCCGCTCTTCACCCTGGACAACATCGTGGTCACCCCGCACCTGGCCGGCAGCCTCGGCCCGGAGCGGCGACTGCTCGGCCGGGCCATGGCCGACGACCTCGACCGGTACGTCACCGGGCGCCCGCTGCGCCACGAGGTGGTCGCCACGGCAATGGAGCACGCAGCATGAGCAACGCCGCCTTTACCCTCGTCATGGTGCCGCCGCTGTCGACGGAGACCCGCGCCTGGCCCGACCGACTCGGCAAGACTGTTCCCGGGATCACGGTGCTGAGCCCCGAGGACCCCGACGCGGTGCGTGCAGCGCTGGCCCGCGCCGATGCCGCGTACGGGACACTCGCTCCCGAACTCCTCGGGGCCGCACGGCAGTTGCGCTGGCTGCAGGCCCCGCAGGCGGGCCCCCCGCCCGGCTTCTACCACGCGAATTTGGTGCGTCATCCAGCCCAGGTCACGAACATGCGCGACACCTACACCGACCATGTCGCCGCCCACACCCTGGCCCTCGTACTGGCCCTCGCCCGGCAGCTCCCCCGCTACGTGAGGGAACAGGCCGCCGGTCAGTGGGCGCCGGACTGGTCGGACGGCGCGGTCCTGCCGCTGGCCGAAGCGAGTGCGCTCGTCGTGGGCACGGGCGCGGTCGGCGCGGAGGCGGGGCGGCTGCTCGCCGCGTTCGGTACGCACGTGGAGGGCGTCGACCCCCGCGTCACCGAGGCACCGCCCGGCTTCACCAGGGTGCTGCCGCCCGACCACCTCGACCGGGCGCTCGGCCGGGCGGACCTCGTGATCCTCACGGTGCCGCACACACCGAGCACGGAGGGCCTGATGGACGCCGACCGCCTGGCGGCCATGAAACCTGGGTCCTACCTGGTCAACGTCGGTCGCGGCCCCACCGTTCGCCTCGACGACCTTGTCGCGGCGCTGGACTCGGGGCACCTGCGAGGCACCGCCCTGGACGTACTGGAGCGGGAGCCGCTGCCCGCGGACCATCCGCTGTGGCGTCACCCCGGAGCACTGATCACCCCGCACGTGGCGGGAGCCGGGCCGCACGCCGCGGAACGCAGGTACGAGGTGCTCGCCGAGAACGCCCGACGGTTCGCCGAGGGACGGCCGTTGATCAACGTAGTGGACAAGACGCAATGGTTCTGAACCCCGAGGCCGAGACCCGGTCGCCCTCCGCTGCCACCACCGTCGAGCGCATCGAGGTCTTCACCGTCGCCCTGCCGACGCTGCGGGAGTTCACCGTCGCGGGCGGAGCCGTCACCACCCCGGGACGGCCCGCCATCCGCGTGCTCGTCAAGGTCACCGCGACCGACGGCACCACGGGCTGGGGCGAGGCGACCCCGCTCCCCTCCTGGACGTACGAGACCACCGAGTCCATCGTGTCGACCCTGACCCACTACCTGGCGCCCGCCGCCACCGGCCTGCCGCTGTGGGACCTCGACGGTCTCGTCCGGGTCTGCGACCGGGCCATCCGGCGCGGCTGGTCGACGGGGATGCCGCTGGCCCGCGCCGCCCTGGACGTCGCCTGGCACGATGCCCTGGCGCGCTCGCGCGGCGTGAGCCTGGGTGAACTGTGGGGCAGACGGCGCCACGACACGGTCGAACTCTGCTGGATCGTCACGGGAGTTGACGCATCCGCCGTCGCCGATTCCCTCGCCGAGGGCCGAGCGGCCGGATACCGCCAGTTCAAGGTGAAGGCGGGGCTCGAACCCGGGCAGGACGTCATGGCGGACGTCGCCCGCGTGGCCGCCGTCCGTGCAGCGGCGCCCGACGCGACGCTGATCGTCGACGCCAACCAGGCCGGCACTCAGGAATCCGCACTGCGCTTCGCCCGGCGCCTCGCCCCGCTCGACGTCGCGGTGCTCGAACAGCCGCTGCCCGCCAATGACATCGACGGCCTTCGCCGACTGCGGGACCTCAGCCCGGTGCCGATCGCCGTGGACGAGAGCCTGCGGCACCCCACCGACCTGGCGTCGTTCGTGCGCCTGGGCGCCATCGGCATCGCCGTGGCGAAGGTGCAGCGCTGCGCGGGCCTCACCCTGGCGCTGCGCCAGTGCCAACTGGCCGAGGACTGCGGAGTCTCGCTCATGGGGTCGGGTCTCACCGAGTCCGACATCGGCCTCGCCGCGTCCCTGCACCTGTTCGCGGCCCACGACCTCATCGCACCCGCCGACCTCAACGGCCGGCAGTTCCTCAGCAGTCCCTACGCGACCGGGCCCGGGATCCGGGTGCGTCAGGGAGTGGCCGAGGTCCCGACAGGGCCCGGCCTCGGTATCGGCATCGACGAAGGGATCGTACGAGAACTCGCCTGTTGAGCCGTATCCGGCGGACGGGTACGGCCGCCCACCCCCCTGGGTCTGTCATGGCCCTGCCATAAGGAGTCGCACATGAATGGTCAGGCACCTACGCGCGGTTCGCGCCGCGGTTCACATCGCCGCACTCTCTCCTGTCTCGCCGCATCGGCACTCGCCGCGAGCCTTCTCGTCACGGCGCAGCACGCGTCGGCCGCTGCACCAGAGGCCGCCGCCTGCCCTGCTCCGGCCTCCGCCATCGGGCTGAGCAAGGCGTGGAAGCTCCAGCTGCCCCTGCCGAACAGCTCCGGATCACCGCTGGAGGTCAAGCAGCCCGCCCTGGCGACGTACAACAACGCCCCCTGGTTCACGACCACTTCGGTCTGCGACGCGATCAGGTTCCGGGCCGCGGTCAACGGCGCCACCACCAGCAACACCGGGTACCCGCGATCCGAGCTGCGCGAGATGACCTCGGGAGGCTCGGGGAACGCCAGTTGGTCTTCCACGGACGGCACCCACACCATGGTGGTCGACGAGGCGATCACGCATCTGCCCGCGGACAAGCCGCACATCATGGCGGGCCAGATACACGACGAGACGAGCGACGTCACGTCGTTCCGCCTCGAAGGCAGCAGCCTGTACGTCACGTCGTACAACAACACGCACTACAAGCTGTTGACCTCCAACTACCAGCTGGGCGACCGCTTCCAGGGCAAGTTCGTCGTCCACGACGGGAAGGTCGACGTCTACTACAAGGGCACGCTCCAGGCCACCATCGCCGCCGACTTCGGCAGCGGCTACTTCAAGGCCGGGGCCTACACGCAGGCGAACTGCAACAACTCCTCGCCGTGCGGCACATCGAATTACGGTGAAGTCTCCCTGTACAAAGTCACCGTGACGCACTCCTGAGAGGGCGGCGCCCCCGGGCCGCGCCCCGGGGGCGCACCGCCGAATTTCAAGCCCGCTATGGCATGGCCGAGGACATCAACGTAGAGCGCCCGCGAAGACGGCGCGGTTGGCGGTGGTGTAGTCGTGCTCACGCCTGGACCAGGCGATCCGGTCGAGAACCTGTTCATGGTCGGCCACGCCAGATCGCTCACCCCCGACGAGGTGCGCAAGCTGGTGGAGTACGCCCTGCACGGCCTGCTCGCCCCAGCGCCTACCACGGCAGCCAAGCCGTAGGTCGCACCAGGAGCCGCCTCCGGGGGCCGCACCCACTGCCAGGCAGGAAGATCCGCAGCCCTCTTCAGGCGCACGATTACGAGGCTGGAGGCTGTCGGCCGTGCAGTTGCGGCGGTAGCGCAAGTGGATGCGGTCAGTCGGCGGGACGGGCGGGTTCCGCCTCGCGCAGGCAGCGTTCGAGGCGCCGCTGGAAGTCGTCGAAGGACTCGTCCGCGGGCCAGGTCTGATAGGCGGTGAGGGTGGCGGTCACCGCGAGGTTCTGCCACAAGGTCACGGTCAGCTTGTCGGACTCGCTGTGGCGGTCTGCCGCCCAGTCACGAAGGTCGGTGAAGAACTGCTCGCCGAAGCTCTGGCCCGACTGGGCGAGGGCGGGCGACTGCGCCTTGAGCTCGCGCTGGAGCGGCATACGCTCGCGCAGGCTCTCGCAGAACCCCGTCAGGATCGCGGTGAGCGAGTCCCAGAGCGGCTCATCGGCGGGCCGCCCGTTCATCAACTCCTGCCAGTCGCTTCGCTCTTCGGGGTCCTGGTCGAAGACCACGGCCTCCTTGCTGGCGAAGTAGTTGAAGAAGGTGGCGCGCGAGATGTTCGCCGCCGCCGCTATCTGCTCGACGGTCGTGGCCTCGTACCCCTCCTCGTCGAAGAGCCGCAGGGCGGCGGACCGGATGGCGCGCCAGGTCGCCAGCTTCTTGCGCTCCCGCAGATTCATGGTTCCTGCCATGCGCGTCATTCTACGTCTCCATTCATGGACGGGTTTACGTTTGGACGAGTTCATATTTGGACTCGTCTAACTTTTGGCGCTACGGTGGAGTCAGCCGCCGGAGGTCAGCTCCAGACGGCACCCCATCCCAAGGAGTCCCGAGTCATGAGCAAGGTCTGGTTCATCACCGGTACGTCTCGCGGCCTCGGCCGCTCGTTCGCCGAGTCCGCGCTGGAGCGTGGCGACAAGGTCGCCGCCACCGCCAGGAACATCGCCGCACTGGACGATCTGGTCAGCAAGTACGGCGACGACGCGGTTCTGCCGCTGGCGCTGGACGTCACCGACAAGGCGGCCGTATCCGCCGCGGTGTCCGCCGCGCACGAGAAGTTCGGCCGCCTCGACGTCGTCGTCAACAACGCCGGCTACGGCCTCTTCGGCATGGTCGAGGAGATCACTGAGGAGCAGTTGCGCGACCAGATGGAGACGAATCTCTTCGGCGCGTTCTGGGTCAGTCAGTCGGTGCTGCCGATCCTGCGCAGGCAGGGCACCGGTCACATCGTGCAGATCTCGTCCGTCGGCGGCGTGACCGCGTTCCCGTCACTGGGCGCCTACCACGCCTCCAAGTGGGCGCTCGAGGGCTTCAGTGAGTCCCTCGCACAGGAAGTCGCCGAAGCCGGGATCAAGGTCACCATCGTCGAGCCGGGCGGCTTCAGCACCGACTGGGGTGGCTCCTCCGCCACTCAGGCAGACCCGAACCCCGACTACGACCAGGTCCGCGAGGCCATCGCGGCCCGTTTCGGCAATGCCCGCTATGCCGCCTCGTCCGACGCCGGCTCCGCTCTGCTGCGCATCGTCGACGCCGAGGACCCGCCGCTGCGGGTGCTGTTCGGCACGGAACCCATCGAGATCATCGAGCCCATCTACGCCCAGCGCCTTCAGACCTGGGCCGACTGGGAGCACGTCTCCCGGATCGCACAGGGCTGACCGGCCCAGAAGGCTGAACCGACAGACCTTCGTGCGGGCACCACTCAACTGTGAAGGACGGAACAGAATGAGCACAGAAGACTCCTCCCCCTCTCTCCTCTCTCTCCCCGAAGGCGAGAAGGTCCTGGTCACCGGCGGCAGCGGCTTCGTCGGCAGCCACACGGCCGTCCGCCTGCTGCGCGAGGGGCATCACATCCGTGTGGCGGTCCGGGGGCCCGCACAGGAGGCTCAAGTCCATGCGGCGCTGCAGCAGGCCGGGGTCGATCCCGCGGACCTGCTGGAATTCGCCGTCGCGGACCTCAGCGCCGACGACGGCTGGGCACAGGCCATGGACGGGGTCGCGCACGTGCTGCACCACGCGTCCCCCTTCCCGCCCACTCCTCCCGAGACGGAGGACGAAGTCGTCCTCCCCGCCCGCGACGGTGCGCTGCGGGTGATCGCCGCCGCCCGGAACGCCGGGATCCCGCGGGTCGTGATGACGTCCTCCTTCGCCGCGGTCGGGTACACCCTGACGCCCGACGACCACTACACGGAGGAGAACTGGACCGACCCGGACACCCCAGGTCTGCCCGCCTACCACAAGTCGAAGGTGCTGGCCGAGGCGGCGGCGTGGGACTACGTCCGGACCAACGGCGGCATCGAGCTGGTGGTCGTCAACCCCACCGGCATCTTCGGTCCCCAACTGGTCGACCGGCCCTCCGGCTCACTCGGGCTGATCAAGGCCCTGATGTCCGGCGAGATGTCCGTGGTGCCGGTCTGGAACTTCGGCGTGGTCGACGTACGTGACGTCGTGGACCTGCATCTGCGCGCGATGCTGCACCCGAAGGCGGCGGGCGAGCGGTTCCTCGCCAACAGCGGGTCGTCGAGCCTGTTCGCCATCGCGAACATCCTTCGTGAGCACTTCCCCGCCGCGGCCGACCGGCTGCCCGCCTCGGAACTGACCATCGAGCAGGTGCGCGAGGCCGCGAAGACCGATCCCGTTCTGCGGGACGCCGCCGTTCTGGAGGGCCGGATCCCTGACATCAGCAACGAGAAGGCCCGTTCCATCCTTGGCTGGGAGCCCCTCGACGTCAGCGACACCATCGTGGCAACCGCTGACAGCCTGATCCGGCTGGGTGCCGTCACCCTGCCGGGGCACGGCAGCTCCACATCGTGACCCTCACCTGACCAAGCCATACTCCCTCGGCCTCGTCCTGGTCGCGGCGGGCGCCGCCGTCCTCCTGTTGACCGTCCTCGACCGACGCCTCATGGGGCGTGACCGGAACCGGCAGACCGGCACCTTCAGCCCCCCGTACCTCAGAACAACCCACCAAGGAGCACCACCCATGAGCACCACCCCTGCCCTCGACCCCCAGCGGACTGCCCTGCTGGCCATGGACTTCCAGAACGGGATCATCGGCCACATCCCAGGCGCCGACGCGCTCATCGAGCGGGTCGGCGGCGCCATCGCCCACGTCCGTGCCGCAGGCGGCACCATCGGCTATGTCCGCGTCGCCTTCACCGACGACGACTGGGCCGCGGTCCCCGAAAGGAACAAGTCCTTCAGCGCGGTCGCCGCGGCAAGAATGCTCCACCACGAGGAGGCTGCCACCCAGATCGACGCGCGGATCGCCCCCGCGGACGGCGACATCGTCGTACGCAAGATCCGCTACGGTGCGGGCTCCACCACCGACCTCCACCAGCAGCTGCGTGACCGCGACATCGACACCCTGATCCTCTCCGGCATCAGCACCAGTGGCGTCGTCCTGTCCACCCTCATCGACGTCGCCGACCGCGACTACCGCGTCTACGTCCTGACCGACGGCATCGCCGACCCCGACCCCGAAGTCCATCGGATCCTGGTCAACGACGTGTTCCCCTCCCGCGCCCATCTGATCGACACGACTCAACTGCCCGAGCTGCTCAACGCCGCCTGAAGCGCCATACTCGGCGCACGCCTGGCCCAGCGGGGCCGCCCATCGACACTGTCGGTGCTCACCTGCAAGCCACCAAGGGTTGAGGGAGCCATAACTCAGCCGTAGCCGCGCGGAATGTCCGAATTCCCAGCCCCGGAAGGGGCGGGAGGCTCGTTCACCTTATGGCTGCCGCTCCTTGTGGTAGCCATGCCGGTCCGCCTAGGCCGTGTCTTCAAAGTGGGCGGAGCCAGAGGAGTGTTGATGCCAGGGTGACGGCGGCTTTGAAGGACGTCGCGGTTTTTTCGTAACGGGT